>JBEDGE010000057.1:0-4294 GCA_041174805.1 Bacillota bacterium | reverse complement strand
CCATGGGACAATTATTTGAATCCCTAGGTAACAACGATCCATTCATGATTTACACGTTTGTTATTCTCATCTCCGTTGTCATTTCTGCCTTTATCGACAACATTCCTTATGTTGCAACATTATTGCCTGTGATGATGGGTGTTGGTCAATCATTAAACTTGGGATTACCTCCCTATTTATTACTGTTTGGATTACTCGCCGGGGCTACCTTAGGTGGAAACCTGACTCCGATTGGTGCTTCTGCGAATATTGCAGGCATTGGTTTTCTTCGAAAACTTGGTTTCCAAGTTAAATTTTGGGATTTCTTTAAAATCGGCTTTCCGATAACTATGTCCGCGCTCACCACAGGTTATATTTTGATTTTCTTAATTTATGGTTAGTTTTGCATCTTAACCAAAAATAAACGCACTTTAAGTAGTGTTATTCATACCCACGTTAAAAATTACTCGTATAATGATTTTTGTATTTGGAGGTCAAATCAATGTTAGTTTTAAAAGGCATCGTTAAAAATTACTTCGTAGCAGGACAACCCTTCCCAGCTTTAAGAGGCGTTGATCTTTCATTTAGAAATAATGAATTCGTTTCAATTTTAGGTCCCTCTGGTTGTGGTAAGACCACGATGATGAATATTATCGGTGGCTTAGATCGATACACATCCGGTGATTTAATTGTGGATGGCAAGTCCACTAAAAACTTTACGGAATCAGAATGGGATAGTTACCGAAACGCGACCATTGGTTTCGTTTTCCAAACCTATAATCTAATTTCCCATTTATCTGTTCTTGATAACGTTGAAATGTCCCTTAGACTTTCCGGTGTGGGGCAAAAAGAAAGACGCAAACGCGCTTTAGATGTTTTAGTCGAAGTAGGATTAAAGGATCACGTCCACAAGCGCCCCAATCAATTATCCGGTGGACAAATGCAACGTGTTGCCATTGCCCGTGCTTTAGTTAACAACCCAAAAATTCTACTAGCGGACGAACCAACGGGTGCACTTGATACCAATACCAGCGGTCAAATTCTTGAATTAATTAAAAAAATTGCCAAGGGTAAACTCGTGATCATGGTTACCCACAACGCTGAACTTGCCGCTGCTCATTCTGATCGAATCGTGAAACTACTCGATGGTAGAGTGGTTGATGACAGTCGACCAGAAGTGATTGATTCAGAAACCTCTGGAAAATTAATGACGAAGCGAACAACGATGCCTTTTACAACGGCTTTGAAAACCTCTGCTAATAACTTACTGACTAAGAAAGGTAGAACTCTTATTACCTCTTTAGCTGGTAGTATCGGTATTATCGGAATCGCCTTGGTTTTATCTATTTCTGAAGGGATGAACATTTATGTGGGATCCTTACAAAGTGACACCTTAGCAGGATTTCCAATTTCGATTCCCCAATCGATTACCGCGTTTGGTCCACCCGCGGCAGTCCAAGATTCGGAAAATGATTTTCCAGATCCCAATACGCCAATTACTGAATTTGTTGCCGGCCAAGTTCAACTTCACAACAACAAAATTGATGATGAATTTTTAACATACCTATCTGGTATGGATACGAGTTATTACAATGCAATCACCTATACGCGCTCAATGGCGATGAATTTAATGGTCACCACATCTTCCAACACTAACATTATTCGAAGTCCAGGAACCGGTGGTCAGTTTGCTTTTTCGCGTAACTTTTATGAATTGCCAAACAATGAAACCTTTATTCGGACCCAATATGACATCTTGAATGGTCGGTATCCACAAGCAAAAGATGAACTTGTTTTGATTGTTGATAAACAAAATCGGATTGATGAAAGCTTCTTTAGTTTTTATGATATAAACGCTACTGAAGGTATTGATTTAAATGAAATCGTTTCTGAAGACACGGACGAAGGTTTATTTAAAATTAAATGGATTCCCAATGATCTCTTCTATCAAATTGATCAAGATCAATCGACTGAAGAAAGACCGATCTATAAAACAAATGATGTTCAAGATGTCTTGGATGCAGAAGCATCTTCTGAAGCATCCCTCTTACCTTTAAAAGTTGTAGGGATCTTAAGGGTTAAACCGTCTGCCAGTGCCGAATTACTTAACGCTGGCTTAGCTTACACATCTCTCTTGACAGATTATGCTTATGAAGACGCTGTCAATGGCGCCCTAAATTCCCAAGTGGTTCAAGATCAAATTAACGGATTTAATACTGAAACGAACCTTGGATACTACGTCATAGGCGGAACGGCAATCAACTCTGCATCCATCTACCAACAAAGAATGCGTCAAATCGGTGGAGATATGACCCCAGTCTCAGCGCAAATCTTCCCAAGTTCTTTTGAATCAAAGGATTTGATCAAAGCCTATATTGATGCTTATAACTACGATGGAACCACGGCCTTAAGAGATGAACTTGATATGATCCGTTACACAGACTTAGCGGCCAACATTACATCAACGATTACTGATTTGATTAATACCATCGCAATTGTGCTTACTGCCTTCGCCTCTATTTCACTTGTGGTTTCCTCAATCATGATTGGCATCATCACTTATGTATCGGTCATTGAAAGAACCAAAGAAATTGGGATTATGCGCTCTCTTGGTGCAAGAAAGAAAGATATCGCTAGAATCTTTAATGCAGAAACCATCATCATTGGATTCGTTTCCGGTGTGTTAGGTATTGCTATTACTTTGATTCTCAATGTCCCGATTAACATCATCATTCTTAATTTAATTGATATTCCTAATTTCACCTCACTTTCACCTATTTATGCTGGTGGATTGATTGTTTTATCAACATTCTTAACGCTCCTTGCCGGACTGATTCCTTCTGGTATCGCGGCAAGAAAAGATCCAGTGATTGCTTTAAGAACAGAATAAGAAAGACCATTTTGATTTATAATGAAATTGTGAAAAATATCCTTTCGATTGCGTTTAAGTTCCTTATCCTCTCTATGACGTTGTTTGGATTATATTTAACGATTCATGATGCCTTGAATATTGTTGAAGTTTTGAGTTACTTTACAAGTTTTGTCAATGTGCTAACAGCCCTTTTATACACCTTATTTTTGTTGAATCAAATCTTTAAAAAGAAGCCATCTCATTGGATTCATTTTTTCAAACAAACGCTGATTGTTTTTTTATCCTTAACCACGATTGTGTACTCTTTTGTTTTGATTCCTTACATTTCCGATAATCAAATTCCATATCAAATCTTTAGTTTAAAAGATATTTTTATTCACTATATCGTACCCGTCTTTGTGATTCTTGACTATGCTATTTTTGATAACAAAGGTCATTTAAAAAACTTCTATATCGGTGGGAATTTGTTTACCCTTTCAACTTATGTATTCTATTTGTTTGCTTACATCAATCTTGGAGGGCGATTCCATTTAAATGGTGAGGAAAAGCTTTACCCTTATTTCTTTTTGGATGTTCAAACACTTGGTATTGAGACGTTTGCTTGGATTTCAATAGCAATCCTCTTCGTTGTATTTTTATTGAGTTGGGTTGTTTTTAAAATCGATCAAATTCTCGGTATTCCTCTTGAACTAAATCAAGCTAAACGCAAATAGTTTGCATTTGCGTTATTCTTTGATATGATACTCCCGTAAGGAGTTACGTACATGGCTTTCGATAAAATTAAAATTGCCTTCACTGTCTTATTGATAACAAGCTGTGGTCCTTCGGTTGATGCTGAACCGTTGCTTGTTGCAACGTTATTTCCTCAATATAGTTTAGCTTCATCACTTGCAGGTGATTTGATGGATATCGAATGGTTGGTACCCGCTGGTGTGGATCCACATGACTACGAACCAACCCCAAGTCAACGTTTGGAACTGAATAACGCAGATGTTGTATTATTTTCAAGCGAAAATTTTGAACCTTGGATTCATTCCATTGAAGATACAGCTCAAGGAAGACTTGTTGACCTTTCAAGTTATGTATCCTTGTTACCAACCGATGAAACAGATATCGAAACGACTTCCACAGAAGATGACCATAATCATGATGGTGATCCTCATTACTGGGTTGATCCGGAAAATGGGTTAATGATGCTTGAAGTTATTGCGACTGAATTAATTACGCTTTTGCCTGAGCACGAACTCCTAATCGAATCTCGACAAGTATTAATTGAAGAAGCATTGTTGGATGCGATTTCACTTTATGATGCATTGGTCATAGAAGATGAGGAACTCGATATTGTTTTTGCCGGCCATAACGCGCTTGGTTATTTGGTCAACTATGACATTCATGTATTAACACCCTATCCTGGTTTTTCCTCTGACGTGGTACCAACAGCGC
>JBEDGE010000056.1:0-11517 GCA_041174805.1 Bacillota bacterium | reverse complement strand
TCTATCGTTTTAATTGGGATCGAAATTGTTAATTGAAGGCGATGAACAACACCTCTTACCCAACGGGTTTGGTCACTTTCTCTACCATCCGCATGAAATGGAATACCAAAGATAAGCTCAGTGGGTTGATAAGCCTCTATCAATTGCATCACGTGATGTCTTAATTGGGTCTCATCAACACGTGGAAAAAAGATAGCGGGCAAAGGAAGAATCATTCCCAGTTTATTTTTAATTGCAATCCCTAAAGACTTTGAACCTAAATCAAAGCCTATCAAGGTTAAGTGTGCTGAACTTAAAGAATCCATACCTTTGTAACAGTTTTTAGGTCAATCATTTCTTTACCCGCGCCGAAAGCTAAATCGGGTTTACCACCACCTGAACCTTGCATCTGTTGAGCAATGGTTTTGGTAATGATAGAGGCATTACGTTGGGGCGTTCTTAACGTTGAACCTACGTAAGATCCGACCGGATAAGAATCGTTATCTTTACCGATTAAGATTAAGATTGATTCAGGATTACTAGCCTTCAATCGATCCATGACTTTCATTAGTAAGGTTCTTGTTAAAGTGGGCTCATAAAAGACACCATGCATAAATGGTTTTGAGATTAAGTTCTTTGAAAGTGTTAAATACGTTTGTTCTGCTAGAGCTTCTTGGGTTGAGGATAACGATTCCTTCAATTGCTCTTTTTCTAACATTAAGGACTTTAGACGATCAAATATTTCTTTTGAAGAACCTGCTTTTAATTGGTCTCTTAAGGACTTCATCATCCGTTCTTTTTGTGTGTAATAAGCATAAGCTGGCGCTCCTGCCACAACCACCAAACGTCGCGTTCCTGCAGCAATACTTTCTTCAGAAGTGATGAGAAACATTCCAATTTCTTGTGTGTTATTAACGTGGGTTCCACCACAAAATTCTTTTGAACGAGGTCCTAATGTCACAATCCGAACAATCTCACCATATTTTTCTTCAAAGGGAGCGGTTGCACCTGTTTTTCTTGCTTGATCAATCGGCATGAGTTCTATTACACAATCTGAAGAAGCAGCGATTTGATCGTTGACATCTTGTTCAATTATGGCAAGCTCTTGTTCAGAAATTTTTTGAGGATGGGTAAAGTCAAATCTTGCATATTGATCACCGACATACGAACCTTGCTGAAGAATATGAGATCCAAGATGTTTTTTTAATGCGGCCTGTAACAAGTGTAATGAAGAGTGATGTTGTCGGATAATTTGGCGCCGCTGACGATTAATTTCTAAGGTAAGTATATCGCCAACTTTAATGACGCCAAATCGAACCAAAACCTTATGAAGGTGTTGCTTATGAGGTGCTTTTTGAACATCAATTACCTCTAATTGGGTGTAAGTGTTTGACATGGTTCCTAGATCAGAAGATTGACCTCCACTTTCAGCATAAAAGTTTGTTTGTTGAAGAATGATTTCACCTTCATCTTCAAGGGATGATTTTTGAATACCATCTTTAAAAATGCCAATGACTTTGGCTTGTATGGTTTTACCATCATCGATAAATTTGCTTTCAAGCTTAAAGGATAATAGGTCTGCCGATTGCTTAGCCATCGATCCAACGGTTTGTCTAGCTTGTCTAGCGCGTTCTCTTTGAGTTTCCATTAAGGACTCAAAACCATGCATATCAACTGTTAATTGATGCTCTTCTGCAATTTCTTTTGTCAATTCAACTGGAAAACCATACGTATCATAAAGCTTAAATGCAACTTCACCCGTGATCGGTTGCTTTTGATCAAGGTATTGTTTAAGCAAAGTTTCACCATGTTGTAACGTAGCCAAGAATTTTTCTTCCTCTTGAAGAATCATTTTGCTTACCGTTGTTTGATGTTGTTGCAAATATGGATAATCCTTGACCATAATCGATAAAACAATCGGAATTAAGGTTGTAAGAAATGGTTTTTGTATGCCAATCTTCTTACCATACCGTACAGCACGTCGAAGGATTCTTCTTAGGACATAACCTCTGCCTTCATTTGAGAAAATCGCACCATCTGACAAAGCAAAAGTAAGCGTGCGAATATGATCTGCAATGACGCGATAAGGTCTATATTCACTTTTTTCGTAACTGATGGATGCTAATTTTTCAATCCCTTGAATGATTGGAAAAAATAAATCGGTTTCAAAATTCGTTGGTGTGCCTTGGAAAATACTTACCAAGCGTTCTAATCCAGCACCGGTGTCAATATTCTTGGAAGGCAATTCTTTATATCTATCTCTAGAAACACCTGTTATCGCATTAAATTGTGAAAAAACAATATTCCATATCTCAATATAACGATCGTTAGAAATTTCTTCTTTGAGTAAGCGAACACCGAGACCTTTGGGGTCATACTTTGTCCCACGATCATAGAAAATTTCGGTATTAGGACCGCATGGACCTTCACCAATTTCCCAAAAATTACCTTCAATTGCAAACAGATGGTCCGCTGGAACACCTAACGATTGCCAAATTTTAGGTGTTTCTAAATCTAATGGAGAGTAGGTCATGTATAACTTATCAATTTCAAATCCAAACCATTTCGGGTTTGTTAATAATTCAAAAGCCCAAGTGATCGCTTCTTTACGAAAGTAGTCCCCAATCGAGAAATTACCTAACATTTCAAAAAAAGTATGGTGGCGAGCAGTGTATCCAACTTGTTCTATATCGTTGGTTCGTAAACTTTTTTGGGCGTTTGTTAATCGTTTATTTTGTGGAATTTCGGTTCCATCAAAATATTTCTTAAGGGCAGCAACACCCGAATTAATCCATAGTAACGTAGGGTCTTGAAAAGGAACTAAACTTTTCCCTTCAATGATTTGATGGCCTTTTTCAGCAAAAAAAGTAAGCCACATTTGTCGAACTTGAGAACCTGTTAATGATTTCATATTATCTCCTTTTAAAGAAAAAAAGTACCTACGCAAGGAACGAATTGATCGCGGTACCATCCTTGTTCATTGTGATTGACACAATGCACTTTATAACCTTAACGTGGTTAACGGCAATGATTAGTTGCTTGGATTGAAGTGGCCTTCGCTTATGATGTCCAACGCTTTCACCTAATCGTTGTCGCTAATGACATCCTATACGATTCGTTTCAATAAAAAAATTATAGCATACTAAAGTCGTTGCTGACCTTGGTAATAGATTTGATCAATCAGGCCGCCACCTAAGCACTCACCTTGATGATATAAAACCGCACCCTGCCCGGGTGTAATGGCTTTATAACCGGTAGGAAAAGTAAGCGTTAAGGTTTGATCGGTTAACGATTTAATGGTGACAGGTAATAGGGCTTGTCGATGACGGAACCTTGCCATATACGTTTCTCCGATTCTGGGAATAGTACGGATCCAATTTAAGGTGCCAACTGTTATTTCATCTGATAAAAGATAATGATTGTCTTCACCTTGGGCAACATAAAGTAAATTGTTTTTAACGTCTTTTTTCACCACAAACCACTTGTCACTTCCTAATGATTTCGAGCCGCCGATACCTAGTCCTTTTCGTTGACCAATCGTGTAGTAATACACACCTTCATGGTGACCAACGGGCTGCTTTGTTTCCATATCAATCATGATGCCTGGTTGTGCTGGAATATAGTTTTTAAGGAATTCTCTAAAATTTCTTTCGCCGATAAAACAAACACCTGTTGAGTCTTTTTTCTCTGCGACGGCTAAGTTTAGTGATTTTGCAATGCGTCTCACTTCTTCTTTAGGAATATCCGCTAAAGGAAAAAAAGTATGGGCAAGTTGAGTTTGCGATATTTGCGATAAGAAATACGTTTGATCTTTATTATCGTCAACCGATAAATGCATACCAGCTAAACCATCTGAGTGATCTGTTCTTTTTGCATAATGGCCCATGGCAATGTAAGATGCACCGTGGCTTTTTGCAAATTCATAAAAAGCATCAAATTTAATGTATTTATTGCAGAGAATGTCTGGATTCGGTGTCCGGCCACGTTCATATTCTTTGAGAAAGAAAGAGAAAACGTGATCCCAATATTCTTTAACAAAATCAATACGATACAAAGGTATTCCTAACTTATCCGCGACGAGTTGAGCATCAGCATAATCAACTTCTTGTGGGCATAAATCTTGATTAAGCGTGGGGTTTCCTAATTGATCTGAATAGCAAGTGCATCCCAATTTCTCATAAAACCAGCAATAACATCATAGCCTTGTTCTTTTAATAAATAGGCAGAAACTGCGGAATCAACACCGCCACTTAACCCAATCATCACTCTTATTTTGTTATTTTTCATCGCTATCTAATATTAAGGTAAAGGGTCCTTCGTTGTGAACTACAACGCTCATATCTGCTCCAAATTCACCAAACTTTACATGGGGGTAGGAAGCGATTAATAATTGTTTGGTTAGCATAAAAAGGTTATTTGCTTCTTGAGATTTGGCCGCCAAGGTAAATGAAGGTCTTCGACTTGACCTAACATCGGCATACAATGTGAAATTAGGAATACAAAGAATCTCACCTTGAATATCATGAACCGTTAAGTTCGTTTTTCCATTGAAGTCAGGAAAAATTCTCAGTTGTAATAATTTATCAACCATTCGATGTACAATTTCTGGACGATCAAGGTGCGTAAAACCAACAAAGATGACCATGCCTTTTTGAATCTGAGTGGTTAAGGATGGTTGAATGCTTAAAGTTGCAGAAGAAACAATTTGAACAACAATTTTCATGATTCAATCCAAGCATGGACAATGGATTGTGGTTTGGATGCTTTTTCCGTGACGGTGAAAGCATTTGAAATCATATCGAGCGTTTCTTGATTCATGGTTAAATTTGTTTTTAAACTTGCAAGTATTGAACCCATCGAAATTTTGTCACCAATTTTATGACGGAGCATAATCCCAGCATTGGGATCAATCGATGCTTCTTTTGTTAAGCGACCTGCCCCTAATAATGAAGCAGCCTGACCTAATGCAAGCGCGTCAATTTTACTAAGAAAACCAGCTTTGCTAGCCTTAATCTCATATGCATATTTGGTTTTTAGTAAGTCGGTGTTCTTTAATTCTTCAAACTTTCCGCCTTGAGCACGGATAAATTCAAGGAATTTTTCATATGCTTTACCCGACGATAAAACTTCCATCACTTTCATTCTCGCTTCTTTCATGGAATTCGCTTTTTTTGCTTGAATGAAAAGCTTTGATGAAGCTTGAATACAAAGTTCTAAGAGATCACTTGGTCCTTTTAATTGCAAGGTGTCTGCAGCTTCCATCACTTCATTACGATTTCCTATCGCAAATCCAAGTGGTTGATCCATATCCGTTAGCATCGCGCGAGTATCTCGACCAAGGGACTGGCCAATTTTTACCATCGCTTTTGCAAGAATTTTCGCTGATGTTAAGGTCTTCATAAATGCACCAGAACCAAACTTAACGTCTAAAAGAATGGCTCTAGCACCAGAAGCGATTTTTTTACTCATGATTGAGCTAGAAATAAGCGGAATGGATTCGACTGTTCCAGTCACATCCCGTAAGGCATAAAGTTTTTTATCGGCTGGAACTAATTCTAAGGTTTGGCCAATAATTGCCATACCGACTTCATTAACTTGCTTTTTAAAGCGCGCTGAAGATAGATTTGTTGTAAAACCGGGAATGGATTCGAGTTTATCAATGGTGCCACCTGTATGACCAAGACCGCGGCCAGACATTTTTGCAAGTTTGAGGCCTAACGCTGCAACAATTGGACCAACTACGAGTGAGGTTTTATCTCCAACACCACCGGTAGAGTGTTTATCAACAGTTGTACCTTTAATACCTGATAAATCAACGGTTTCTCCACTTGAAACCATCGCTTCTGTTAACCATGCAGTTTCTTGGTCATTCATGCCATTAAGTTTGATTGCCATTAATAACGAAGAAATTTGATAATCTGGGATTGTCCCCTTCGAGTACCCATGAACAAAGTAAAAAATCATTTCTTTAGTTAAAGGTTGCCGTTGTACTTTTTGATCGATGATGTTAAGTATGGTCATATTATTTCCTTGGAAGTGTTGCATCTAATAATCTCATTTTATCACTTCTTATTTGCATTAAATTTCTAACCATATCTGCAACTTCAATGGTGGTTTTACCTTGATACATGTCTGGCGTGATCTTATCTAAAAAATCAACTTGGACGGGATATTTCTTCCAATCAATCTTGGGATCAAGGGGTCGGAAAAATCCATAAGTAACCATCGGTAATATCGTAGCCTTTGCTTCCATTGCTTGTTTAAAGGCACCGGCTTTAAAAGGTAACATTGGATTTGAGTACTGCTTATTTCTGGTCGCTTCGGGGAATGCTAGCCAATGGGTATCTTTGCGAATTAAACTTTGTTTCATTACTTCCAATTGATCTAATTGGGACCTTACACTTTTTCGATTAATGAATAATGCATCAATGGAGGCTGTTGCATCACCAAATATCAGTAATTTTCTTACTTCCTTCTTCGAAATAAATCGTACGGGATGTTCAAATAAATATATTAATAAGAAGGGATCTAACATGGAATGGTGATTACAAACAATAAAATAAGGTCCTTTTTCTTTTGTAATTTCTGGATGACCAAGATAAAGATTGATTCTCAAGGATTTATATAAACCATGAATAATTTTTCTCAATCGGGTATAACGCACTGATAAAGGAATGCTTTTCTTAAACCAGACGTTCGGAAGAATAATAAAAAGATAACCTACAAATAGCTCGAGTAATAAACGAAACCCTAAACGAAGGTACTTAAACATACCATCATTTTACAAGATTTTTATCGTTGTTGTTAGGATTTTAAAGGCAAGTGTAAAGGTTCTAGAAAGTCGCAAATAATGGTTGGACCAATGCCTTCAAGGACCTCAAGTCTACCCTTTACACCGATTAGGGTGCCAACTTTCATCGTCATAAAGTATTGATTCGTTGCCCTTGCCCAATGTTGAATAGGAATTTTATCTTCGATAAAAATTCCATGTTGATCTTTGTAGGGTCTTTGAATTTTGATCAGTCTCACATTATCCCTAATCGCTTCGTCCATTAATCCAATCACCATCACATTTGAAATCATAAAAACCTCCAATCCAAAAATTGTAGAGGAAATATGAATCAAATAATCTCAATAATGTCCAACTATTGTTTCAACATTAAAAAGCGTAATGGCGGGATATGACTTAAATTAAGGGGTTGATTGACTTCTGTTTCCCCATCAAAGATAAGAGTTAAATTCTGTAAATCTGTAGGCATCATGATTTGGTGAAGTGAAGGGTTCCAGATCAAAACAAAATGTTCTTTACCAAGATGATATTGAACAGAAATGGCACCGTGAGAAAGACGGTGAAATGATAAATTGGATGCATCCCAACCTTTTGGCGACAAACTTCTAAATCGTTTTCTTAAATTGATAAGATCTTTAAAAGCTTTCACCATCCAAGCGCGTTCATCGAGTAAATGGTACTGAAACTGATTAACTTTATCCCCTGATTGAAATGAATTATGATCACCATTTTTACTACCACCAACTTCTTGTGCCATATGGAAAAAAGGAATACCGTTAGAGAAAAGTATTAAACTATTGGCAAAGATTATTCTTCTTAAATGAAACATTTCGCCCTCATTAGCTTGGCATCCCATCAATTTATCAAAGAAAGTATTGTTATCGTGACATTCTACATAATTAATCGATTGAGAAGGATGACTCACTTTTGTAGGCCCTAAATGGGTAAGATAAGAGCCCAATAATAACGATGGTAAATGTTCCCCTGCATCAACATTTCCCGTAGCAAAGCCGGGAACGCCTAAGTCATGATCATTATTTCCACCTTTTAAGGTGTTTCGAAATAAATCATTAAAGAATGCAAACTCTGGAAGCAAATGGCTATTTTCAGTGATGCCTTTGTCTTCTTGCGGAAGATAGGTTGGCATATTCCAACCTTCACCATACAACATGAAATCGGGTTTAATTTTTCTTACTTTATGTTGAATTTGATACAAGGTTTCGCGGTCAATAATACCCATTAAATCAAATCTAAAACCATCCACATGATAGGTCGCTACTGTATGGGTTGCAGCTTGAACGATGAGATGTCTCACCATCGGTTTATCTGTTGCTAAATCATTACCACAATAAGAGCCGTTACTCATTTGACCATTCGGATGTTTTCGAAAATAGTAACCAGGGACAATTTTTTCAAAGGGACTATGTTGATAATCATAAACATGGTTGTAAACCACATCTATATTAATGCGGATACCAGCTTGATGATATTGGCTGACAAGTTTCAAAAAATCTCGAATGCGTGAACGTGGATCGGTGGGAATTGAGGCAAAACTTCCTTCTAAAGAAAAATAATGATAAGGATCATAACCCCAATTATAGGACTGAGGAATATTGAATTCATTGACACTACGATAGTCGGTCACCGGTAATAACTGTAAATGCGTGATACCTAATGAAGTCAAATAATCAAATCCAACAGGATGCTTTTGTTTGGTTTTTTTATTTTTTTCAATGGTTCCTAAAAAGCTTCTCGGATGCGTGAAGGGTATCGAAGGATCACTTGATAAGTCTCTTACATGCGCTTCATATATAATGGCATCTTGATAATTTTTAAACTTTGGAAGTTGATCATCGTGCATCGGAATTTTTAATGATTCAAGATCAATGACGACGCTATAAACACTATTTAAACTTAAAGCAAAACTGTAAGGATCAATGCTTTCTTGATACTGACCATGATTGACAATGCCATAACGATAGTACTGACCATCATGATTGCCTTTAACGACGGTGTGATAAACGCCGTTAGCTTTTCTTTTCATCGGATAGACATTTTGCTTTTGGCCTTGATCATCAAAAAAAATAAGGTCCACCATAGAAGCAAGTGGTGCCCAAACCTGAAAGATTGTAATCTCTTTTTGATATTGATAGCCTAATTGTTCTTTTGTCGCATCAAATGTTTTATCAAAATCATCAGTATGCATTAAAGCCTCAACATTGATCGGTAACGTGCCGATGTGCTCAATAACCAATGCATAACTATGACCTAAAACAAAAGGTTCTTTTGAGCGAAAGTGATAGATGAACTGCCCATTTGCTTTCTCTTCTTTGAGGGATGTTAATGGCAATAAATCTCTTGAATTAAGGTTTAATCTAATCGATTGAATTTGAAAAGATGATAACGCCTGGGATGAAGCATAGACGACATCAAAATGATTCAATAAACGAACTTGATTTAGATACATAAGTGTCCTGCTACATTATAACCAAAGCAATCGCATATTCACCATCATGCGAAATCGATACAAGGTACGACTTCTTTTTAAATAAAATAAAGGGGGCACCGTCATCTTCATGAAGCACTTCAATCGAAGATAAATCGGGTAATGGGTTCTTGTGGTAAGCCTTAATAAAAGCTTCTTTAGCTGCAAAACGACCTGCTAAATACCTAGCAGGTTGATGATGCGTGCTATAAACTTGATATTCCTTAGGCGAAAGAACCTTTTTCGCAAGTGAAGATTGACCCTCAAAACGAGAAATTTTTGCCAAATCAATACCGATACCCTTTAGAGCTGATTTATTTTTCATCATCTTCTTCTTTAAAATTTGGATTCACGAGAACTTTTCTACCACGGTTGTTATTAGGGTTATCAAGCGAGCCATCAATGATACCTTCTTGCTGAAGTTGTTTAAATATTTTAAGAGCACGTGGATAACCGGTGCTATAGGTTCGTGAAATCCAGGACATTGAAACATAATTTCTCACACTTGCTGCTGCTTTGATTTCAGCATATAAGGGATCGATAAAACTTTCATTGACCATACTTGGCACACCTGTTGCATCAGCGAATTGAGGTGTTTTATCAATCAAATTTAAAAAACGTTCATCATATTGAGGTAATGCTTGATTTCGAATAAAGGCACAAATACGTTGAATCTCGCTATCAGAAATATATGGAGCTTGAACTCTTATTTCGCCATATCGAGCAAAAAGTGGGTTAACTAAATACATATCCCCGTTTCCACCAAGGATTTCTGCACCAGCATGCCCTAACATGGTGATAGAATCAACTTGTTTACTCACTCTTAGAGCCACAATTGTCGCAAGGTTATTTTTAATACTACCCGTTAAAATATTCGTCGTTGGGCGTTGGGTTGCAATCAGTAAATGAATCCCAGCTGCTCGAGATTTTTGCGCCAAGCGTTGGACAATATCACTGATTTGAGGGTTCACATTAATCAGGTCATTATATTCGTCGATTACAGCAAAGATAAGCGGTAGGGGTGGAAGATTATTTTCTTCTGCATATTGATTATAGGTTTCCAAAGATATCGTTTCTGATTCCAAAAACTTTTCATAACGTGATTCCATTTCATCAATTAATCGTTCTAAAGCAATTTTTGCCTCAACAAAATCAGAGATGATAGGCGCTAAAAGATGGGGAAGATTTTTATATTTTGATAATTCAAACTTCTTTGGATCAATCAGTAAAATCTTCGCTTCGGAAGGGTTTGCTGTCATTAGAATTGATGTTAAAAATGAGTGAACAAAGACTGTTTTGCCACTACCACTTGAACCCGCCACCAAAAGATGAATAATTTCTTTGGGAGTTAAGGCAATGACTTCTCCAAGAATATTACGCCCAAAGGGTAAAACAAATTTATTCTTAAAAAGCGGTTGAGCTCTTAGATCTTCCATTAGTTCTTTATACCCAACCATGGAAATACGTTCATTCAGTACTTCGAGTTGACTAACCGTTTTACCAGGAACAAGTTCCTTTAGAGACATGGGAAAACCACCCAATGCAACTGCTAAGTCACCTAACACTCTTTTGACTTGACTAATTTGAGCACCTTCATCCATTTTGACATCAAAGGCAGTCACTGCTGGACCAATTTGGTAATCAACGATAGAAGCTTCGATACCTAAAGCCATAAACTTTTGATTTAAAACTTCAACTCTTTTTTTTGTTGTTTGTTCGTTAAATTCAATATCGCTTAATGCTGAACGACTATCAAGCATCTCTAAAGAAGGCAGTTGATACGGTTTAGGTTTTATGGAATCAACACTCTTAGTTAGATTTGATATGGATGGTCTTAGCATGGGGGTTGGTTGCATCGTCGGCATGACATGATGAGGAACTTCAGGTGCTTCGTAAGTTGACGATAATGAAGCCGTTTGAATGGGTTCATCCTTATCTTCATCTAATACATGAGAACCTGCTTGAGTTAAAGTAGTGGAATCAGAAGTTTGATGCGCGGAAGAAGGTGGAGTTTTTTGAAATTGAACTTTGGAGAGGCCTTGAACACTTTGACCAGGAAATAATGAACGATAGGTTTGTAAACCTTGACCATTTGCAAGGGGTTCAGCATAAACATGCGTTTTATCTTTGGAGGGTTTTGCTTCCGCAATTTTTTGGAAGTAAGCTTTTTCTTTTTGTTTAAGCTCAAGTTGTTTGGCTCCAAACCTTATTAGTTGTAGCCACATTAATTCTAAACTTAAGGCGATACCAACAATAAGTAATG
>JBEDGE010000055.1:0-8072 GCA_041174805.1 Bacillota bacterium | reverse complement strand
TCATTATACAACTTTCAAGTTTTTTGTGTGAAAAAGTGCCTATGATAGCGATAAAACCATTAAAATTACAAAAGAATTAAGTTAAACGATTGTGTTATAATTACAATGTTTGTAAACACATCATTAAAGATATGAATATAACCCCATCTCAAACTGAAACCAATTCCAATAAACCTTCCTCAAATAAGAAGTATCAAATTAACATTTTTATCATTTTTTTTGTTGCAATAGGTTTCACTGCATTCACCTTGCTGACGGATGGAAATCTTGATGCCGTTATCCAAGCTTTTTCACAAGCAAACCTTTGGGTCATTGCCTTAATTCTCTTGGTAATGGGAACAAATATTTTTTTTGAGGCAATAATCCTCTTTATATTGGCACGACTTTACACGACTCGTTATAACATTAAAAGAGCCCTCAACAACTTCTTTATAGGTGCTTTTTTTTCCCACATTACACCTTCATCAAGTGGTGGGCAATTTGCGCAAGCTTATGCTTTTAGTAGACAAGGGATGGATATTGCAAATGCCGCCTCTATCTTAGTGATGCATTTTCTTTTATCCCAAATCGCCCAAGTTTTTTATGGTTTTCTTGCTTTTATTTTTCGATTTGAAGCATTTCTTTCGATAACTGAGGTTGTTAGTTTTGGTACTTTTTCAATACCGATTATTTATCTTTCTTTAGTAGGTTTCTTAATTAATTTTCTAGTCATTTTCTTTATTTTGATCCTTGCTAAATCCCGCTTTATTCATCGTACTTTGGTGAATGGAATTGTTGCCTTACTTGGAAAACTAAAATTATTAAAAAATCCTGATGCGGTCAAATCTAACTTATCGGTACAAATCGAAAACTTTAGAATCGAAAGTAAAAGATTACAGTCCAATACCCCTGTTACCATCGTCCTACTGATCTTATTCTTTCTTCGCCTAACCCTAACCTATTCTATTCCATATCTTTCAGCTCTTGCTTTACCCACTATTGACCTATCACAAACGAATATTTTTGATGGGATTTTTATGACAGCTTACCTTAATGTGATCATTTATTTTGCTCCTTTACCTGGATCTGTTGGATTTTCTGAATTCTTTTTCTCATATTTATTTCAAAGTTTATTTGGGGGTTATGCCCAAACAATTGCTCCTCAGTTAATTTGGCGTGGTGTGACATTTTATTTAACACTTATTATCGGTGCCATCAGTGTCATCGCCTTTAACATCGGGAACAAAGATGCAAATCTTACACAAAATACGCAAACCTTTGTTGAATTACAAAAATCGACCATTGAAATTCGTAGACAAACTGCAGAAATGATGTTTTCAACGGGAGAAATGTCTTCAGTTAAAATTCGTAATCGCTTCTCAAAAATGGCAAGAGATTTCTTTGGTTTTAAACCAAAAAAAGTTGATCGTTATGGTAATGTCATCCATACAGATGAAATTGACAAGAAGAAGTTGAAAGATAAGAAAAAATGAAAATTGCATTATTCTCTGACACCTTTCCACCTGAAATTAATGGTGTTTCAGTCAGTGTTGGTTTGCATCAAAAGGTTTTAACAAGTCAAGGCCATGAAGTACTTGTCATTACGACCAATCCCTTTGGTAAGGATACAAGCATCCAATCTGGGATGATTCGTGTTCCAGGTGTGGAATTAAAAAAATTATATGGTTATCGTATGTCTAGTTTTTTTAATGCGAAGGCATTTCAGTTTATTCGAAAGTGGAGACCAGAAGTTATCCATATTCACACCGATGCAGGTATAGGCATTTTTGGCAAGATTTTGGCATTCTTTTTGAAGGTTCCTACCGTTGTTACCTATCACACGATGTATGAAGACTATACGCATTATGCCGGTTTTTTAAAAGGTCTAGCGTCAAGAGTCGTCAAACAATTTTCCCGTTCAATTGCCGAACAATGTACTGAATTCATATCTCCGTCAATCAAAACCAAAGAGAAAATTAGAAGTTATGGTGTTGATCGGTATATCAATATTGTTCCAACGGGTATTGATTTTTCTAGATTTGAACAGAAGAATCTAGACCAAAAGAAAATTGAAGAACTTCGAGCAAAATGGACCAAACCCGGAGAAAAAGTTTTACTTTCACTCGGTAGAGTAGCCAAAGAAAAAAGTATGGATGTGATTATTAAAGGTTTTGCAGAATATTTAAAAAAACCACACCCCCCAACTAGACTTTTAATTGTTGGTGATGGGCCTGATCGAAGAGATTTAATTCAACTTGTCTCAGAAATGAAACTTGAACATGATGTTCAATTTGTGGGAGCAGTACCAATTCAAGATGTCCCTTACTATTATCAATTAGCAGATGTATTTGCCTCCGCGAGTTTAACTGAGACTCAAGGTCTAACATTTATGGAGGCAATGGTATCTAAGCGCATCGTCTTATGCCGTTATGATGAAAACTTAGCCACATTAATTCGTCATCAACAAACCGGTTTCATCTTTGCAGATATCGATGATTTTTCGCGTCAACTCAATACAATCTTTTCCTTAGATGATTCTAAACTTCAAAAGATGATGGTTCAAATTGAAGAAGCAGTTCGACCCTATGCACTCACTACTTTTTATGAAAATTTATTAGAGGTATATCAACGTGCCATACGCCAATACTGGTAAAATTATCGAATCAATAACAACAAAAAGAAAACAAATTATCATCGGATTTCTTTCGGGTGAAAACCTAGCGCTCTCACCCGATCAATTCACGCAAGGTTACTACTACGTTGGCAAAGTCATTAGTGCTAAAGAATTCGAACAAATTAATCTAGCAAGACAAACACAACCTTTTATTGATTATGGTTTTCGATTGCTTTCAAAAGGTCGATACACGGAATATCAAATACGTGAAAAACTTTACCATCGCAAGGCAATCAAACCACAAGTAGAAGAAGTGATTCATCGGTTAAAACAAGCCCATTTAATTGATGATCAAACTTTAATGAAGGATTGGGTTCATCATTTTCAACAACGAGGTTATGGAGAACGCGTGATTAAAGAAAAACTGTTTGAAAAAAAATTTTCAAGCGACCTCATTCAAAAGCTTACCCTTGATCCATCGATTGAAGATGAGAAAATTGACCAACTGATTATGCAATTCAATCAAAAATATTCACGTTCAAGTTACCGTTTAAAGATTGAAACCATCAAAAGACGCTTACTTGAAAGAGGTTATGACCTTCAACGAATTTCCCAAGCTTTATTAAAACTTCCTCAAGAAGATGCAACCTTAGAACTCGTGAATCTTGCTGAAGATCTTAAAAAAGGTAAAAGACTTTATGAAAGGCGATTTTCTGGGTCTCAACTTCAAGAAAAATTAATTAACTTTCTACTGAGGAAGGGCTATAATTATTCCATTATCAAGCGATTATTAAAGGAGTCCTATTATGGCGATTAAAGACTTTAAAGATGGCCAGGCTATTAAGCAAGCTTTTTTAGTCAGCAATTTGAGTAAAGGTGTGACAGCGTCAGGACAACCCTACCTCACCATTACGCTTCAAGACAAAACCGGTCAGATTGAAGGAAAATTTTGGGATGTTAAACCTGAAATTGAATCGATGATTGAAATTGGATCTTTTTTGCTCATTGATGGAGATGTTTCTGCCTATCGACAAATGCTACAAATTCGCATTAATTCAGTACAAAAACTCAATCCTGACTCCATACGACTTGAAGACTTTACAATGTCTGCGCCTGTTCCCCTCAAACAATTAGAAGAAGAACTTGCAGCGACAATCAAAAAAATTAAAGATGTTGACTATGCTTTGATTACTAAAACCCTAATCGAACAACACTATGATGCATTTATTACCTATCCTGCGGCCGTCAGAAATCATCATGAATATACGTCAGGATTAATTTTTCATACCTTGTCGATGATTAAAGTAGCAGAAGCTTTAATGCCGTTATATCCCAAAATAAACACGTCGCTTATTTACGCAGGAATTCTTTTGCATGATTTAGGTAAAACCATCGAATTTACCGGCGCGGTTATTCCTAAATACAGCACAGAAGGTAAATTAATTGGTCATCTTCAATTTATGGCTAGTAAAATATACGCATTAGGTGAGACTTTAAAAATTGATCGCGAAAAGGTGATGTTATTACAACATTTGGTTCTTGCGCACCATGGTAAACCTGAGTTTGGAAGTGCAGTTCCACCTTTAACAAAAGAAGCACTATTTGTTCATATGGTTGATGATTTTGATGCAAAAATGACGATGATTGATAAAGCTTTAGATCAAACAGAAAACGGACAATTTACCAATCGTATTTTTCCATTGGATGACCGAAGTTTTTACAAATCCAAAAAATAATTATTTTAAGTCGATTGCTGATTTAAGTTGGCTGACAAGTGCCGGTAAATTTAAAGCGTCTTTGGATTGATTTTGAAGCATTTCAATCTTTAATCGGTCTTGAGGCCCAAATCTTGGAATGACATGCACATGAAAATGCATCACCGATTGGCCTGCGCCAGGTAATGCATTCGATAGAATGTTGACACCTTTAGCTTGGAGCATTTGAATTTGAGCTTGACCAATGCGCTGGGCAACATTCATCACCTGATTCATTAGCGTCTTTGGTGTCGAGAGGAAATGGTCATAATGTGATTTGGGAATCACCAGAGCATGCCCGTGCGTGGTTTGATTGATATCTAAAAATGCCATCACATCAAGGTCTTCGTATAACTTGTAAGCAGGGATGGTTCCTTCGATGATTTTGCAAAAGACACATGTAGATGCCATATCTTTCCTCCAATCAAATAAAAATAAGGAGATTTCTCTCCTTATTTTATCACGATTGATTAAGACCTAATTAAGCTTCCGATTCTTCATCATAAAGCGATGGGAAGCTTTCTTTGAAGAAATCATAAATGGTTTGGTCGTGGAATTTTAGATCTGCTAATTGTAACCAGTGTAAGTTGCTTGCATTAATGCTTGCTTCACGTGCACCAAGAATCTTAGCGACTTCTCCGGCAATTAATTCACGTTTTTCACCATTATCACCTTCAATTGCATCATAGTTGGTGGTCGAAGTTTCAGAAGCATTCATCTTGGTTGTGTTGACCGCTTCTAAAATTTGAACGATGTAATAAGTGGTACTATTGGCATCATAAAGTAAGAAGTTTCTTGCATCGTTTTGTTGAGATGTTTGAGGAATTAAGTAACTTACTTCATTAATCTTTCTTAAGAAATCAGAGGTTTCAGGAGAAGCAACATTATCGGATTCATCATCAATACGATCGATGGCATTGGCAACCCCGATATTAAATACGCGATCACGAATGGTTGCAGGTAATGAACCTAAACCACCATTCTTAATATGCCAACCATCGGTTGTAAAGTCGCGTTTGATTAATTCTCTTCGTTTAATTGCTAAGCCAATTTCCGGAGTGTATTGACCGTTTCCAGTAAATTCGCTTTCAATGGTCTTATTGGTTAATAATGGATTTTCAGGAACAATTTGTTCATAACGATCTAAGATTTCACCATAAAGATTTCTAAAGGTACCTTCACCAACAAGGCCTGCATCATTCAGTAATTCATATTCTGGAGAACCAATTTCAAACGTATAATTACGGTCCTCAGCACCTTCGCTAGTATCAACACCACGCCATGCACGTGCGAGTAATTCAAGGTCTGCTGGTGTATTAACGTTTTCATTAAGAATGTATTCATCGATGAAAGTGTCCATTAAATACTTTACTGCTTCAGGGTATTCACTTGAAACCTTTAAAGCAACATAATTAACTTTACGAGCATAACTTCTACCTAAAGATGAGTAATCTTCTTGAATTAGGTATTCTTCTGCTAATAATTCACGATAGATTTTAGGAATTAAATTATCCTTAATATAGTTTTCATAATATTCAATATGGATAGCTTGCTCTAAAACTTCACCAGAAAGTATAGCTTCGGTGTTTCGCGCAGGGAAAGTAAAATCTGTCACCCAAGGATCATTGGCTTCTCGATTGAGGGTGTAAAGTTGCTTTTCAACAAAGAAAGCAAATCTTTCTTCTGAGAATAGGTTTCTTGTTTCGTATTGACCAGAGGCAACAAGGTTATACATTTTTTCATTGACGCGACGTTGAATTTTTTCAACTAGTGCTTGATCATCAGCATCCGTAGATACCAATAGATCTTCATAATTTCCAATACGATCTTCCGCAATAAGATACATCACATCTTCTAATGTACGTTGCGTTAAATTACCACCATCACGTAGGGCATCATAAACAACAGAATTAACGTTCTTTTCTAATTCCGTTACTAAACCATTAAGAATGTTGCCATCGTTGTCAGTTGGTGAAACCGTAATTTCGGAGCAACCAACTAAAAAGACTGCGGTTAAAGTAATTGCAGTAATTCTTAACTTATTGTTGAACATAGCAAACCCCTCCTTGGTTAAATAAGCCACCCTCGTTATTTAGATAAGCGTAGGCACAATCCGTATCAATTAATCGTTGTCTTTGGAACGTTTGATATTGAAGGAATTCAATATAGGTGTTCCAAGTATTGATTTCTTGAAGATTTTGATCAAATGTGGCACTTCTACGAGTCACATCCATATAGTTGAGCACAGCGGCTTCTAAGTCTCCATCGACGAATGTAACTTCTTGTTCGGCAATTAATTGTTCTAACATTCTGAAGTTAAAGAAACGATCAAAATTACGAATTTCATTGGTGACCGTTTCAGCACGTGTTTTGTAATTTGCAGTTGTTGAAACATTATAATTAACAAAGGTTACTAAATCTTCGCCATCCGCAGTTGGGTAGTTAGGCGTTCCCGGAATTTCAGTTGTGTAATAATCTTCCAAGCTGACGCCGTTTTGGACATCAATTAATGCAGAACGTTCAACCACAATAAAGTGAATACCTTGATAACCACTATCGCCTGAACCAGTACCAGCTCGAACAACGAGAATGACTTTACCGTTTTCATCGGTTAGAACACGTTGGTTATTGAGTTCTGGAACGGTTCTAAAACCATCGTAGTTATAATCGCCGCCACCTAAACTTTCAGGAGTCACGACTGCAATATTATGACGATTAAAGTATTGATTAAAAATAATATTGCGTGGGTAATAAAGTGCATCGTTGTTATTGACAGGGTTTCCATTAACATCTTTTGTAACATTGGCGTATTGATCTAACGAAACAAAGGCATGGAATGGAATAGTCGCTAAACCTAAATCATCAAAATATTCCAAGGCAGATTCCGGAACATTTAATTGATCTCGTTTTTCTAAGACTTCAGGATTTTGATTAAACACGGATTCGTAAGCATAAATACCCAATTTAAATTCATTCACAAAACTAGTGGCCTTCGACATAATGCCTAAGTCACCGAACTGTTCTTTTGAACCATCTTCACTCATTTCACGGGCAACTTCACCAAAGGTTTCACCATTACGTTGAATCGCTAAGCGATTCGCAACAGCGTATAACTTTTTAGCTTCAGCTTCAGTAATTCTGCCATTATATAGATCGGCACCCGCAGCAGAGACCTTCACCAGAATATGTTTCACATGATAAGGTAAACGTTCGTTTAAATACCCTGGTCCAAACTCATCACCAACAACGAAGCTAGATAAATTTTCATCAAAATAACGATCTTCAACTTCTTGTTTCATGGTGCGATATGCAAAATAATCTTTAAGTTCTTCTAAATCCTCAACATTGTAGGATTCCAATAATGTATTGAGTTCATCATTGTAATTCGTACCATTCGTAGAGGCATTGTTTCTAGCGGTTTCTTTAACACCATCAACACTAATGTCGGCTTTTCTAAGAATTTCGGCCTTAAGGGCTTGGGTTTCTGCATCTTCTTGATTGATTTGATTTCGAATGACTAATTCAGTAACAGATTCAACAAACTTTGATACTCCAAATTCATTGTCTCTATAATTACCGAAAAGTTGGTCGGCGGTGTACCCAGTTGAGTTACCATCTTTGTCTTTCATGGTAATTAAATAACCATCACTATTTTCAGTAACAGGGTTGCTGCATGCACTTAATGTGACAAGCGTGGCCAAGGCAAAGGATGCGATGGCAAATTT
>JBEDGE010000054.1:0-4530 GCA_041174805.1 Bacillota bacterium | reverse complement strand
ACCTTACGCGTCATTGAGATTCCTTTAAATGATACGCAAACCATCTATGACACGCCTGGATATGTCGCTAACCACTCGATGTTATCCAAAGTAGAAAAAGAAGTGATTAAAGTGATGATGCCAAAAGTGGAAATCAAGCCAATTGGTTATCGATTAGGAGCAAAAGATGCATTGGCAATCGGCGGATTAGCCCGTTTGGAAATACTCACTGGCAAGAAGCAATTTGTATATGGATATTTTGCGAACACGGTCACCTTTCAAAAAATGGCCATCCAAAAAGCCGATGAATCCTTTTTTAAGATGATTGAAAAAAATCAATTAAGACCGATTTCAAAATACTTTACTAAAAAAGATGACTTTACATTGGTGGAGTTTACGTTACCTACCAAGGGTCGAGCTGATCTTGCCATTTCTGGTTATGGATGGCTTAGTTTCCTAGCAGAAGGGCAAACCGTTCGTTTACTTTTGCCGAAAGGGGTCTTAGCAAAACTATTACCAAGTAAGGTTCAATCGATATGACTTCCAAACAACGATTGTATTTAAGAAAATTAGGCCAAACATTGCCCACCAAGTATCAAGTGGGTAAGGATGCGGTGCATCCAGAACTCATTCAATTATTGGATTTAGCGTTAACCAAAAATGAATTAATCAAACTCCATCTATTAAAATCCTCACAAACCGATGCAGATAACTTTTTACCAACATTAGTGAAAACCTTAAAGGCAGAACTTGTCCAAACGATTGGGCATCGCGTGATTCTTTATCGACCCAATCCAAAGAATCCTAGGATTCAATTACCAAGATGATTCGATTATTATACGGTTCCCCATTTGACCCCATTCACCATGGTCATCTTGCCATGCTGAAAGCCGCTCAACTTCATATTAGAGCCGATGAAGTGACGTTAATTATCACCAAGAATCCAAGGTGGAAAAATATTACCACGAATATTTTGGATCGGATTAATATGGTGAAGCTTGCGATTGCTAATGAACCGACCTTTCAATTATCTTTATATGAAGTTGAAAAAGATGCAGTTATCAACTTTACGATTCATACCGTACAACATTTCAAACAACTTTATCCCAACGATCAACTTTACTACCTTATCGGTGGTGATCAAGTTGAACAATTTCATAAATGGAAAGATGCGGATAAGTTAAAAACGTTTGTACAACTCATTGCCTACCCTCGTCCTGGTTCATCCTTAGATCATCCAAACTGGCAACGTTATGGTATTCAAAAAATGTCTGGGCCTTTGTTTCCGGTTTCTTCAACTAGTATTCGAAATTTAGAATCATTAGCAACGCCTTTGCCCGTGATTCAATACATTTTTGAACATCAACTCTATTTTGTTCCAAAGTTAAAAGCCTTTTATCAACCCAAACGCTTTGAACATGTTTATTCAACTGCATCCCTAGCGTATGATATCGCCTTACAAAATCAACAATCGCCTACCGATTCCTTCTTAGCCGCGATCCTTCATGACATTGCAAAAGACATGGATGAAGAAGAAGCACGCTCCTTGCTAGATGAATATGATACGGTCAATCAACCGGTGGAAAGTTATGCTTTACATCAATTTGTTGGCGCGATTCTTGCTCGACAAGAGTTCAATATTAAACAAGATGGCATTTTAGAAGCGATTCGATATCACACAACTGGAAAAGCGCAAATGGGACCCTTGGCACAAATTGTCTACGCTGCAGATAAGATTGAACCCACCCGTGGATATGATTCGAGCGCCCTCATTGCCGCTTGCAAAAAAAATTACCATGAAGGGTTCTTAATGGTGCTCAAAGAAAACCTATTACACCTGAAGAAAAAGAAGCACAAAATTACCAATCATTTAGTCAAAGAATGTATGGAATATTATGTAGGAGAAAACGATGGCAAATAAATCACTCAAAACACTGGTGCTTTCCATCCTAGAAGATAAGCAAGCCGAAGACATCAAAATTTATGACGTAAAAGGTAAATCCCCAATTACAGATTTTTTTATTGTTGCGTCTGCAAACAACTTTAGAAAATTAGATGCCATTATCAATCAGCTTCGTAAAGATTTTATTCATCACCCCAAATACAAAGTTCATCACATCGAAGGTAAAGCAGAGTCAGGTTGGATGGTCTTTGATCTTTATGATGTCGTGGTCCACCTCTTTGATCCCGCTCACCGTGAGAAGATGAAGTTGGATGAGATCCTCGAAAACCAAGTAAAAGGTTAGTACGTTCGAAAACACTCTACTTCGTATAATGTCTATTATGTTAACCAAGTAATAAAAATTGACCTTAATGATTGGGTATTTCATATTTTGGATGTGTGTTGTGAATCAAGAATGAAAAAGACTTTTACCTGACTTATCCACATGCTAAATCTACTAAATTACTACTAATTTAGAATCTCTAAAATCGGTTTGCCAATTTGGTGCTTGGGTTGTTTGAGGTCAAAATTCTTAAGAATCGTACTTGATAAATCAGCGAAGGTTGATCGTTCTTCAAGGTATGTGCCTTGTTTAAATTTAGGACTAAACATGATTAAGGGAACTCGTTCACGAGTATGGTCAGTGCCGGTATGAGTTGGATCGTTTCCATGGTCAGCGGTAATCACTAATAAGTCATCCTTTTTTATCAAAGGTAATAGCTTACCTAATTGTTGGTCAAATTGTTCAATTGCTTTGCCATATCCTAAGGGGTCGCGACGATGACCAAATTCGGAGTCAAATTCGACAAGATTGATGAAGGCTAAACCTTCGAAGTTTTGATGAGTCTCAGCGATTGTTTTTTCCATACCATCTTGGTTAGAGGTTGTCTTTTGGGTACGATTGACACCTTGACCATTAAATATGTCATTGATTTTACCAATGCAACTGGTGGTCAATCCAGCATCATTCAAAACATCTAATGCTGTATCTAGACCTGGCGATAAAGCATAGTCATGACGATTCGAGGTTCGTTTAAAGGTGTTGGCGTTCGCACCAATGAATGGGCGGGCAATAATTCGCCCGAGTAAATATTCCGGTTTCATGCAGATTTCACGTGCCACTTCACAAATTCGGTAGAGCTCCTTTAAGGGAATCACCTCTTCATGTGCGGCTAATTGAAGCACGCTATCAGCAGATGTATAAAGGATGACTTTTTTGGTCCGCATGTGTTCTTCACCTAATTGTTTGATGATTTCAGTTCCACTTGCCGCTACGTTACCGATAAATTGGTGCCCAGTTTTTTGGGTGAGTTCTTCAATTAAAGCTTTTGGAAATCCAGTATCTGTAAAAGTTTTAAAAGGTTTTTTGGTTTCTAAACCCATTAACTCCCAATGCCCTGTCATGGTATCTTTTCCGGCAGAAACTTCTCGCATCGTGGTGATATAGCTTTGAGGGTGCTTTACTTTTTTGACACCAGGTATCGGAGATAAATCGGCTAATCCTAAAGATTCTAAAAAAGGAATCTTTAGCCCTCCACAGCGCTGCGCTGTATGTAAAAAAGTATGGGTGCCTACATCACCAAAACGATCTGCATCCGGTAATGCCCCCATCCCAACGGAATCCATCACAATCACAAAAATTCTTTTAAATTTCATAGGTTATCCTAAGTTAAGTTTACTTTCTTTTGGTGTATAAATCAAAGGCGGATAGGATTCTTTTTTCTGAAACATGCGTATAAATTTGAGTGGTAGATAAATGAGTATGGCCTAGCATCTCTTGAACAGACCTTAAAGAAGCACCTTGTTCGAGTAAGTGGGTGGCAAAAGAGTGGCGAAGGGTGTGGGGCGAAATTGAACTTTGGATCCCCACTTGAGCGGCATAATGTTTAATTCGTTTGAAAAAGAATTGTCTAGATAAGGGTTTAGCATAACGACTGATAAAGAGATAAGGGCTTTCTTCTTTGGGGTTAATAAACCTTCTTTTTTCTAAATAAGCCTTTACTTGTATTAAAGCATATTCCCCAATCGGCACAAGTCGGGTTTTTTGCCCTTTGCCAACAATGCGAATTGTAGCCTTGAGTACATTCACATCGGCTTGCTTTAACTGAATCAATTCTGAAACGCGTAAACCACTTGCATACATCACTTCCATCATCGCCTGATCCCTTAAACCATCTAAGGTTTCAATATTGGGAGCGTTGAGTAAAGCTTCCATTTCTTCTGGACGAATCACTTTCGGTAATGACTTCATCATTTTAGGAGGCTTAACGGGTAAAATCGTTTGGGTAAAGTAACCCTCCCTTTGTAAATATAAAAAGAAATTTTTTAGGGTGGATAGACGCCGATGCAAGGTACTACTATTCATCCCTAACTTTGCCTGAAAGGTAATGAAGTCTTTAAGATCAAAACTTTGTAAATCTTCTTGGTGTTCTTTGGGTGGTGAAAATGATAACGTAAACATCATCAAATCATGTCGGTAACTTTCTAAGGTTTGCTTCGATAAACCTTTTTCAATTACCAAGGTATTTAAGTATTGATCAATGAGTTCTGAAACTTTCATTTATACTAAATATCTACTATATTATTACTAATATATGATACTTATTTAC
>JBEDGE010000053.1:0-2770 GCA_041174805.1 Bacillota bacterium | reverse complement strand
TATTTCAAGAACGCTTCCACATCCAACACGGAATCTAAAGTCGATTGTTGCGTTGACAAATCTTGAATGGTATTTAAAGTATGCAATGTTTTAATGAATTGCATTAAATCGTGATGTGTTGACGTCAGTTGATTGGTTTTTAAATCATAGACAGGATGATAATACTGTTCTGTATCTTCGATACCAACCTTTTCAGTCTTAAATACGTAATCTCCAAAACCAGCATCAAATCTCGCCATATCTTCTAATAAAAGTTGATTAGACCACAATGCTTTATAAAGGTCACCCGTAGCAGCTGCTCCGGAGAAATGTCTTTCGATAAAGGTTTGATCGATGGCCTCGTTGACGATATAAAGACCAACATCATGACCTTGTGATTCTGTCATCAAACTAACTTTTGCTAACGTGGCATTGGGCGCTAATACACCTTCGGATTTGAATAACTGAGAGGCGTAGAGTTGGTTAATTAACGAAGGATCTTGAGAACGATTCCACTTCATTTCTAAAGATTTCATTCCAAAAAGCCTTCTTTTTTGTCTCGTTTCATATTCAGGTTCGCCGTTTTGCCAAGACTTTTGCAATCCTAAAGATTCATAAAATGGTTCATCAAAGGTTTGATCAAATGATAAACGAAAATGAAAAGGACTTATCAATTTGCCTTCTTCATTTAAGAATGGACCGCGTGAAAAAATATTGCCTTTTTGCCTTATACCCACTTCATCGATTTCAAGCGTTTCGTTATTTACCATAAGCTTCAATGAGATCGGAAAATAGTAATCATTATAGGGGCCATTCTTTTCTTGACCGTATGTTTGAATATAACTCAAAGTGGCATCACTCATTGTCATCTCGATGACGACACGGCTATCTAAAGCCCAGAATTCGGTAAACGCTTGATCTTCTAAATTAGGATTGATGCCTTGGCAAGCAAAAAGGACAATCACCCCTAAAGGTAAAAGGAAAAGCGGCTTTTTCATTGTTGAATTAGATTCATCAAATCGGATAATTCTTTGAGTTTATCTTTTGGTGATTTATTTTCAATGGCTTCTTTGACACAGTGATCCATGTGATCTCGAAGGATAAGATTGTTAGCCTTTTTTAATAAGGCTTGAAGGGCTAGAACTTGTTTGGTGATATCAACACAATACCGGTGATCATCGTACATGCTCAAAATTGCTTTGAGTTGACCCTCCGCGGTTTTAAGTAATTGTTTTACTTCGATTTCAGTGGTTCTTTTTTTCATAAGTACCCTCCATAGGGGGGTAATTTATTTTAACATGTTTCAAGGCTTGTGTTTGATGCGAATTGCCCACGTTGGATCGCGAAAGGTGACATCGGTTCGATACCCATTCATTAAAGCGTAACTCACTAAGGTTGGAATATATTTCTCATCTTTGAATTTCAAACGTAAGTCCTTCATAGTGAACTCACCTTTTTTCTCAAGGTTAGACTCCAACCATTCAATCACGTGAGGAAAGTGAAGGATACCACCCTTTGCAACGTAGCGAAAATCACGGTAATTTCCATCTAACATCGCACAACCATATTGCATCTTTTTACAGTAGGCCAACATCGTTTGATACTTCTCAATCACATCGACATGTAAAAAATCCAAAATATGTTTAATTTCTAACATTAACACCGTTCCGTCTTGAAGTTGAGCGAGAACATCTGGATAAAAACGTTTACCAGATGGGGTGATGAGTTCCACGACTTGGGTTTTAATTGTTTTAGCCTCTAGAATCTTGAGAATGCGATAAATCTCTCTTTTTTCTCGTTTGGATTCATAGGAAATTTTTGTGTGATCTTCAGAACGGATGGTGCCTTTACGTTTTCCTCCGACTGCTCTTAAAGGTGTTAATCCATCCAGATGGTGGAGGTCATAAAGTTTGATTCCACCTGGAAAATCAAAGCGATTAAAGTAATTTTCAACCGGGTCTTTTTTGGTACGAGTCATATGGATAGTGTATGCGATAAAAGCAAATCTCGGCAAGAAAGGATGAAATATTTACGCTATAATTAGATGCAAGACAGGGAGACTATGGAAACCGTTATCATCATTTTATTAAGTGTTTTAATTGCCCTTACGATTGGCATGATCGTACTATTTTTCATTCGCTCAAACAAGCCTCAAACTAGCATTAACAAGCAAGATTTACAAACCACAACGGATCAGCTCGATAAAACGATTAAACAAGCGAATCAGGCTGTGAATGATGTGTTGATGATGATGCAAAGACAAGTTGGCCAATCGCAAACCGACGCCCTTCAACAACAAACCATTTTAAGACAAGAATTATCAAAGCAACTTGAAACGTTAACGAGCACCAATGAACAAAAATTAGAATTAGTTCGCCAAACCACGATGCAAATGTTGGAAAAGTTACAGAAAGATAATGCCGATAAGCTTGAAAAGATGAGAGAAACCGTCGATGAAAAACTAAACAAAACTTTAGAAGAAAGACTCACACAAAAGTTTCAACTTATCAGTTCGCAGTTTGAAACGGTGCAAAAAGGTTTTGGTGAAATGCAAGGACTTGTTTCTGGTGTGGATGAACTCAAACGTGCTTTAAGCAACGTTAAAACCCGTGGGATTATGGGCGAAATTCAACTCGGAAGAATCCTAGAAGAGATACTTTCTCCTGACATGTATTTAAAAGAAACACCAACTAGACCTGGATCTTCAGATCGCGTTGAATATGCTGTCCGTTTACCTGGAGATGGCAATCGCTCGATTTTCTTACCGATCGATTCTAAATTTCCCTTGGAA
>JBEDGE010000052.1:0-5931 GCA_041174805.1 Bacillota bacterium | reverse complement strand
CATTTATTGGCATTAAGTCATCATCCTTTTGCAAAACATGATGCATATGCAAATGTTTTTTCAGACATGATTCAAGGAAATCAAACCTTATTTCCCTCTAGTAACGAAATTTTAGCAACGTGGTCCCTCATTGATTCTATTAAACAAAAACCAATCTTACCAAGACGTTATCAAAATAGTAAGGACTTGATGAAAGGAAGATAGACCATGAAATATTATGATATTTCTCTACCGATTCAACCGGGCATGATGGTTTATAAAAATAAACCAGAAAAACAACCTACCTTCGAGATGCAGGATCAGTTATCGAAAGGTGGAAGTTTTGAAACAACCATCACATTTAATTTACATACAGGCACGCACATGGATTTTCCAAAACATATGCAGTTAAATGGTTCGACGTCGACCAACTTCAAACCTGAACAACTGATCACAAAGGTTAGGGTCATTGACTGTGGAAAAGAAACTGTCATTAACGCTCAATTTTTAAAAAAACATTCATTGAAGCCTCATGAATTTATTATCCTTAAGACTCTGAGTAGTGAGTCTTCAACATTTTTATCAGCTTTTCCTTACTTATCTGCAGATGGTGCTTCTTACTGTGTTGAGTCAAAGCTTACCGGTATTGGCATTGATAGTCTTGGCATCGAACGAGATCAACCTCAGCACGAAACCCATCATCTTTTAATGAATGCAGGGATCATCATTTTGGAAGGGTTAAGATTAAAAGGAATCCAACAAGGACCATATCAAATGATTGCCTTGCCACTATCCATTCCAAATGTAGATGCCTTACCGGTTCGCGCTTTACTAATAAGTGAAACATGAAAGATTTAAAAGAAGTTAAATTTTTATTGATGGGTACACCTGAACTAGCTCGGGATGTTTTTCAAAGTATTCATCAAGAGGGTTATAAGATTGTTGGACTCGTTTGTCAACCCGATACCTTAACGGGTCGTGATAAAACCATAACCAAACCTCCGACAAAAATTTGGGCAGAGGCAAACCAAATTCCAGTTTTTCAACCGGAAAAAATTAAAGAAGAAACCCACTTTCTCGATCAACTTGATGTTGATTTCATTTTAACCCTTGCCTATGGGCAAATTGTCCCTCAAGTTGTATTGGATAAACCAAGATTTGGTGCCTTTAATTTTCATGGCAGCTTATTACCCAAATATCGAGGGGCCTCTCCAATTCGCTACGCTTTGATTAACCAAGAAAAAGAAACCGGTATGACGTTGATGAAAATGGTAATGGCGATGGATGCCGGTCCAATCTATGCGATGAAGCGACTACCCATCCTAGAGGATGATAACTACACGTCACTTTTACAACGTTTTTCCACATTTACCTCTCAGTTTGCTCTGCAAGTCTTACCACGATTATGTCGAGGTGAATTGTCGCCAATCTATCAAAATGAAAAAGACGTTACATTTGCTCCGTTAATTAAAAAAGAAGATGAACATTTCAATCTATCTTTACCTATCGATTCGCTTTTGGGTTGGATAAAAGGGTTAGCAGATATACCAGGTGGCTATTTTATGTATGGGGATAAAAAGTTAAAAGTTTTTCATGCATCGGTATTCAATCGAAGTCAAACACATCCTATCGGAACGATGATCAAAGCTGATCACGAAGGTCTACACTTACAAGTCAATGGCGGTATCCTCAATTTATTACTCGTACAATTAGAAGGCAAAGGAAAAATGCTCGGCTCCGTTTTTGGTAATGGGCATCGTCAATTACAAGGTCAAACGTTAACGTAAACATGGAGTTATTGTTATCCGTCCATGACATTGTTGATTTTGTCTTAAGAACAGGCGATTTAGATAATCGTATTTTTAATCGTTCCACGATGCAAACGGGAACCGATATGCATCAACGTTATCAACAAAGCGTCAATATTCCGGGGTACCATCGTGAGATGTCATTACAAGGTACCTATTCATTTAAAGACATCGTCTTCATCATTAATGGCAAAGCGGATGGATTATACGAACGTGATGATACGGTGGTGATTGAAGAAATCAAAACCACGATTGCAGACTTAAAAACCTTTCATCAACAACACGAGACCTGGCATATGATGCAGGCTTTATTTTATGGTCATATGTATGCAACGCTTTATCATAAAACTAAAATCCAAGTCAAACTCATTTACATGCATCAAGTTGAAGAAGATCGTTTAGAAAAACTCTATGATTTTACGATTGAGGAAGCACAACGTGATCTCCAAGTCGTGATTGATGAGTACGGAAGTTTTTATCAAACCATTATTGAACAACAAAGTGCCTTAAAGAAGACGCTTCCTCAATTACAATTTCCCTTTAAAACGTTTCGAAAAGGCCAGCGAGATCTCGCTAAATATGTCTATGGCATTAGTCAAAAGGGCGGACGGCTCTTTGTCGAAGCACCAACAGGTATCGGCAAAACGATGTCGACGTTATTTCCAATGATCAAGGGGCTATTTAAACATCATGAAAAAGTTTTTTACTTCACCGCAAAGAATTCTGGAAAAATCGCCGCGGTTGAAGCCTTAGAGCGTTTACGTTCTCAAGGGGTTCCGATTCGTTATGTCGTCATTACCGCCAAAGAAAAGATAAGTTTTTGCCCTAAAGGAAAAATCAATCCAGATGATTGTTTATATGCTCGTGGTTACTTTGACAAGATCAAAGATGTCTTACTAGAGGGACTATCAACGTATCAAGCATTTACCCCATCCACAATTGAGGCACTTGCAGAAAAGCATAAAATCGAACCTTTTGAATTAAGTCTTGATCTCTCGTTATATGTGGATGTGGTGATTGCAGACTATAACTATTTATTTGATCCAAATGCTTATCTTAGGCGTTTCTTTGAAGATGTCCGTTATCCTTATGCCGTCTTGATTGATGAAGCTCATAATTTAGTTGAACGAAGTAGAGACATGTATTCTGCAATTTTGAATGATCAAGACTTCAAACAACTTGAAACGGCAACTAAAAAAGGCAGTTCAAAAGTCTTTAAATCTCGAGTTCAACGATTGGTGAAACAGTGGCATCAATTGATGGATGATGTCAAAGATCCTTTGTTAATCAAAGTGGAGGCATCCTTCATCAACCAACTCGATAAGTTTATTACAGAAGCACAATTAGAAATGAGAACAAAGCGAAAATCCCTTAGTGATGAAGCGATGGATAGTTACTTTAAAATCCTTCGATTCTTTCGACTCAGAGAATTGGTTGGGGATCATTATCGAGACTGGGGCATTGAAGAAAATGGCATTAAAGTTCTTCATTTTGAGTGCCTTGATGCATCGGGTTATTTGCAGGCCATCACTAATCGTTTACATGCCGTTGTCTTTTTTTCTGCAACATTAACCCCGATGGATTATTTTTTACCAATGCTTGGTGCCAAGCCTGAAGATCCTCGAATCTCCCTTCCTTCACCCTTTGATAAGCAAAACTTTAAAGTGCTGATCACGAGCAAAGTTTCAACAACCTTAAAAACCAGAGATAAAACCTACCTTGAAGTTGCACTTTACCTTGAAAAATTAATCGAAAATAAGATCGGAAATTATTTAATTTTTTTTCCTTCTTATCCTTACTTGAAAGCAGTTCAAGAGCATCTTCAAGTCAAAGATCAAACAAAAATTATGGCCCAAACAAAAGATATGACCATTGAACAACGCGAAGCTTTTTTAAATCAATTTACCTTTCAACCTCAAGAAACAACAGTTGGGTTAGCAGTGTTGGGTGGTGTTTTTTCGGAAGGTATTGACTTAGTAGGGGACCGATTAATTGGCGTCGGCATTGTCGGAGTTGGATTACCGCAACTATCTTTTGCCCGTGATCTGGTCGCCACTTATCATCAAAATAAAGGCCGCAATGGGTTTACATTTGGATATGTCTATCCTGCAATTAATAAAGTTTTACAAGCCATGGGAAGAGTAATTCGCTCCGAAACAGACCGAGGCATCGCACTATTAATTGATGAACGTTTCTTAAGAGAAGAATATGGTGCAATTCAAGATCGCTATCCTCAGTATGAAGTGATTCACTCACCAGATGAATTAGAGGAAACGCTGGCGTCTTTTTTTGATAAAGATTAGTAGCAAAATACCCATTTTATCGGTATGATAATAACGTGATTTATGTCATACGATATTAAAAAAATTAGAAACTTCTCCATCATTGCCCATATTGACCATGGGAAATCCACATTAGCGGATCGTATTTTAGAATTGACTGGTGCTGTGAGTAAACGTGAGATGAAAGAACAACTCCTTGATTCGATGGATTTAGAAAGAGAACGTGGCATTACCATTAAACTCACCACCGTAACCTTGCAATATAAAGCCAAAGATGGTGAAGAATACACTTTTAACCTAATTGACACGCCTGGACATGTTGATTTTACCTATGAAGTTTCTCGTTCTCTTGCGGCCTGTGAAGGGGCTTTATTAGTCGTGGATGCTTCACAAGGTGTTGAAGCACAGACGCTCGCCAATGTTTATTTGGCGGTTGATAATAACTTGTGGATTATACCCTTAATTAACAAAGTGGATTTGCCTCAATCTGATCCAGCAAAGGTCAAAGCAGAAATTAAAAAAAGAATTGGTTTAGAGGCTGATGATGCCCTTGAAATAAGTGGTAAGACGGGGAAAAACGTTCTTGAAGTATTGGAAAAAATCATTAAAGAAATCCCGCATCCAGAAGGGGCCTATGATGCGCCTTTAAAGGCATTAATTTTTGATTCATTTTATGACTCTTATCGAGGGGTCGTTGCCTTAATCCGCATTAAAGAAGGTCATGTTAAAGTTGGCGATTACATTCAATTAATGGCCTCAGGGCATGTATACCAAGTCACCGAGTTAGGAATCTTTAGACCTCAACAAGAAAAACGTCCTGAATTGGCTTCGGGTGAAGTTGGTTATTTGGCCGCACAAATCAAAGAAATTAAAGACGTTCGATCGGGTGAAACAATTACCTTAAGAGACCATCCCGCAGCCGCGCCTTTACCAGGTTATCGCAATTTAAATCCGATGGTATTCTGTGGTTTATTCCCAGTGGATGGAAAAGAGTACACCGATTTAAAGGATGCTTTAAGTAAGCTCTCATTAAGTGACGCTAGTTTAAAATTTGAGCCTGAAACTTCCCAAGCTTTAGGTTTTGGGTATCGATGTGGTTTTTTAGGTTTACTGCATATGGATGTAATCCAAGAACGTTTAGAACGTGAATACAATCTAAACTTAATCCTAACTGCACCAAGCGTTGTCTATCATGTCCATATGCATAATGGCGATGTTGTGTTATTGGACAATCCTAATAAACTACCGCATTTAACCTTGATTAAAGAAATCGCAGAACCTTATGTCAAAGCAACGATTACGACACCAAAGGAATATGTAGGTGTCCTCATGGAATTATGCAAGAATCGCCGAGGAATCTATAACGAATTAGAATACGTAGACGAAACCAGAATGACGTTACATTATGAAATCCCATTAGCAGAAATTGTTTACAACTTTTTTGATAAGCTCAAGAGTTTATCCAAAGGATATGCTTCATTTGATTATCAACTTTCAGATTATAAAGTTGGAAATTTAGCAAAGATGGACATCTTATTAAATGGAGAAACGATTGATGCATTGTCCACCATTGTTCATAAACCCTCTGCCTATGCGCGAGGTAACTTTATTGTTGAAAAATTGAAGGATATTATTCCTCGCCAACAATTCGAAATTCCTGTGCAAGCAGCGATTAATGGTAAAGTCATTGCTCGTACAGATATCAAGGCAGTTCGTAAAGACGTGCTCGCCAAATGTTATGGTGGGGATATTTCAAGAAAACGCAAACTTTTAGATAAACAAAAAGAGGGAAAGAAACGGATGAAAAACATCGGTTCTGTCGAAGTTCCTCAAGAAGCATTTATGTCGGTTTTATCCATCGA
>JBEDGE010000051.1:0-5835 GCA_041174805.1 Bacillota bacterium | reverse complement strand
CAGCTTGGTCAAAAGCAGCATGACCAAATTGATCATAGGCTGCTTTTTTTTGGTCGTCATAAAGCACATCGTAAGCCTCTTGCACTTCTTTGAATTTTTTTTCAGCATCCGGAGCTTTATTAATGTCTGGATGGAATTGCTTTGCTAATTTACGATATGCGGCTTTGATATCATCCTTGGAGGCATTTTTGCTAACACCAAGGACTTCATAAAAATCTCTTTTAGTGGCCATGACCTACCTATTTTTTCTTTTCTGTAAAGTCTGCATCGATAATATCGTCATCTTTTTTAGAACTGGGTTCAGAAGTTCCATTTTGCTTGTTGGTTGAACCTTGTTGGCCTGCTTGAGCTTGAGCCATCATTTCTGCTGCTTTTTCTAAATCGGATAGTTTAGCCTTTAACTTTTCGTAATCATTATCTTTAATCGCTTGTTCTAATTCTTCTTTTAGTTTGACAGTTTCTTCTTTTTGTTTGGCGTCAATCTTATCGCCTTTTTCTTCTAAAGCTTGATTAATACTATTGATGTATTGTTCGGCTTTGTTTTTTAATTCAACTTGTTCTTTTCTCTTTTCATCGGCTTCTTTGTTTGCTTCAGCTTCTTGCATCATGCGATCGATTTCTTGTTTGCTAAGGCCAGTGGTACCTGAAATCGTGATTTGTTGTTCTTTTTGAGAATCTAAATCCTTTGCTGAAACTTTAACAATACCATTGACGTCTATCGAGAAAGTGACTTCAATTCGTGGTTGACCGCGACGAGCAGGTTTAATGCCATCAAGCTTAAAGTGACCTAATAATTTATTGTCGCGTGACATTGGTCTTTCACCTTGATAAACCACAATATCAACAGCAGGTTGATTATCGGCAGCCGTTGAAAAAATTTGGCTCTTGGTTGTTGGAATGGTGGTATTTCTTGGGATTAACGGGGTCATCACTTCACCCATGGTTTCGATACCTAACGTTAAAGGTGTGACATCTAGTAAGACAACATCTTTAACATCGCCAGAAATAACCGCACCTTGAATCGCCGCACCAACGGAGACTGCTTCATCTGGGTTAACGGAGAAGTTTAACGCTTTGTTCAACATTTTCTTCACAAGATCTTGGACGGCAGGCATACGTATTGATCCACCCACCATTAAGATTTCATCAAGATCATTGGCCGTTAACTTAGCATCCGCTAAAGCTTTGCGAATGGGTTCTTCGGTTCGCTTTAATAGGGCCTTCGTCATATCTTGGAATTTCGCTCGACTTAATTTTGCTTCAAAGTTAATCGGTCCATTGGCATTTTGACCAACGAAAGGTAATGAAATCGTGGTTTCCATCATCGAAGATAATTCAATTTTTGCTTTTTCAGCCGCGTCTTTAAAACGTTGCAATGCCATTTTGTCATTAAGAGTAACGTTGAATTGAGACTTGATTTGATCCTGAATCCATTTAACGACTTCTAGATCCCAATCATCACCACCAAGGCGGTTATCACCAGCAGTTGAGATAACTTCAAAGGTGCCATCACCAATTTCTAGAATGGATACGTCAAAAGTACCACCACCCAAGTCATAAACTAAAATCTTTCCGGCCTTTTTACTTTCTAAACCATAAGCAAGTGCAGAGGCTGTTGGTTCGTTGATAATGCGAACCACTTCTAAACCGGCGATTTGCCCGGCATCTTTTGTGGCTTGACGTTGTGCATCGTTAAAGTAAGCAGGAACCGTAATGACAGCTTTTTTTATACTTTGACCTAAAGAATCTTCTGCATATTTCTTCATATATGCAAGGATTTTTGCAGATATTTCTTGAGGCGTAAAAGATTTATTCAAAGCTTTAATGGTTACTTTTTGATCGGTACCCATTAATCTTTTAATCGATAAGACCGTGTCTGGATTAATGACGGCTTGTCTTTTGGCAGCATCGCCAATAATTTCTTCTCCATTCGCTTTGAATGCCACTGCAGAAGGGGTGGTGTTTTTACCTTCTGGGTTTGGAATAACTTTCACCTTTCCATCTGCTTGGACATAGGAAACAACTGAGTTTGTCGTACCTAAGTCGATTCCAATAATAATTTCTTTCTTTGCCATAAATGTTCTCCTTTTATGTTTTATGCGGCTTGTTTGCCGTTATCTTTAGCATCTTTTTGATCAGCTTCTTGACTCTTCTTTTCCGCTTGCTTGGATACAATCACAAGGATCTGTTTCACAACGCGATCATGGAGTTTGAATCCTGGCGAGAGAATTTTTAGAACTCGATTTGGCGGACCTTCATTGACTTCAGCTTCTAATGCATGCATGGTCATCACATCAAATGCATCATTTATTTTTACTGGTATTTCTTTGACACCTTCATCTGCCAATGCTTGACTGATTTGATTGTAGATGTATTCAAATCCGACTAGATAGTTTTTAACTTTGGGATCATCGACCGGATTCTTGAGGGCAATATGGAAGGATTCTAATGCGGGAAGTAATTTATCAACAAACCCTTCTGCACGATATCTTAATGCCTCTGAGAAAGATTTATCTTGATTCTTTCTTAGATTGTCCATATCGGCAAACATCATTGCATACTTATTTTTCCAGTTGTAGATTTCTGCCTCCGCAGCTTGAAGTTTTTCTTCAAGTGTGATTGTTTTTTTATCCTCCGGAGTGTTTCCTTGTTTCTTTTCTTCGGAAGCTTGATGCGTTTCTTTTTCTAAATTTTCTTTGTCTGTTTTCATTTTCTTTTACCCTCCACTTTGGATTTATCAGTTATCTTTTCAAAATATTTTTCCAACATTTCTGTCACATACTCTAGAGCAGACAGCGCCCGATCATAATCCATTCGCGTTGGCCCAACGAGGGCAATTCGACTTTCTTTTTCTCCCGGCATCCTTAATTTACTCGATACAATTGATAAATCTTGGTTTTGGTCTTGATCACCAATATTAACTGCTAAATTCCCACTTGATTTAGAAACATGATTCAAGAGTTTTGGTGATTCAAGTAACGTTAATATCTTTCTTAATTTGTCACCATCGTGTGCGAATTCCGGTTGATTAAATAGTGAGTCTTTGCCATAGAGCTTGAGACGTTCACCGGCAAAATTTAAAAATGCTTGGGTAAATGCTTGATAGACGACATCGTGTTCGGCAATAAAGTCTTCTAAGATTGGTTTTATCGCTTCCATCTTTGCCGATAACTCAGACACAGGAGTACCTTTGAGACGTTTGTTAATTAAGTTCATGCAATCCGCTAAAGCTTCTTTTTCAATATTCTTTGGTAGGACAAAGGTTTTATTTTCAACATAACCAGAATCTGTAATAAAAACGACGGTCGCAGAATTGTTTTCTAAAGGTGTTACTTGAATACTCATGAGTTTTTCTTGTTGAGCGTTGGGACCTAAAACAACAGAAGCAAGTTTGGTCATATTGGATAAAATCTCAGAACTTTTTTGAATAATTTCGGTGACAGATTGTGCTTTTTGAGAAAGGATGACTTGTAATTGTTGCTTAATTCTTTCATCCACGCTTTTATTTCGGAGATGATCGACATAGTATTGATACCCTTTGCTTGAAGGAATTCTCCCCGAGGAAGTGTGAGTTTTTTCAAGTAAACCTGCGTTTTCTAGGGCGAGCATTTCATTGCGAATTGTCGCAGATGAAAAATTAAGTTCATAGTTTTGAATAAGGGTTTGTGAACCGACAGGCAAAGCGGTTTTGATGAAATGTTCAACGATGTGCTTGAGGATTAAATCGCGTCGTGATAGTTCCATAATAACCTCCTTAGCATTCATTCTTGTTGAGTGCTAAAAATATTATAACAAGGTTTTTGGCACTGTCAATTATAAAGTGCTAAATTAAATCTTTGGTGAGTTTTAATACGACGTAATCGAGCAATAGCATCCCTTCAAAGCTAAGTTTCGCGCTATCTTTATCTATCAAAATCAAACCTTTATCTAAAAGTGGAGGCAGTGTATTTATGAATAGTTCGCCGAATTCAATTTTGAATAAGTTGAAAAATTCAGTTAATGAAAAACCGTCCTTTAAGCGAAAATTCAACATGATATATTCAAATCGTTTCATCTTTTCATCGATAATCTCTTCTTGATCACGTTGAATGCCTTGTAAATATTTCGTCATATTCTTTGTATTGGTGTAGCGGATACCTCGATAATAACCACTTGCTCCAAGACCCGTGCCGATATACTCTTGGTTTCGCCAATAAGTAAGATTGTGTTTAGATTTTTCTTCATGGCGAGCAAAATTACTCACTTCATATCGTTCGTAACCATGTTTCTTTAAAGTTTGATAAATCATTTCGTAATGGTGTCGCGATACATCATCGGTTACAGGTTTTATTTTTTGAATACCAAATACCGTGTTGGGATGAATCGTTAAGGCGTAGGTTGCAATATGGTTAACATCCAATGATAAAAAATGTTGGAGATCCGTTTGTAAATCTTCATCACTCACGCGAGGAAGATCATATATTAAATCAACATTTATCATTTTAAATCCCAAGGCTTTTGCTTCTTGAATCGCCTTTACAATATCTTGTTGATTATGATGTCGATTTAAAGAAATTAATGCATCCTGTTTGAAGGTTTGCACGCCAAATGAGAGGCGATTGACACCTGCATTTTTTAAGATGCTCAATTTAGAAGGTGTGGTTGATTCGACGTTACATTCAACAGTCCATTCACAATTTGCTTTGGCAAAAGGTTTTACGCCTTGGCAAAGGACTTCTAAATCTTCATCCGATAAAGCTGTAGGCGTTCCTCCACCAAAAAAAATAGTCTCATATTGGTGTAAACCATACCCTTTAATTTCTTTTAAAACAGTATCAACATAAATCCGAGTTTGTTTCGGATTCGTTAACATTTTCGTGAAATCACAATAATGGCAAATATGGTCGCAATACGGAATATGGACGTATAAAGATTTAGGATGAAGATTTCTTTCGATTGCTTGCATGCTTCTTGCCGCTTGATTTTTTCGTAGTTTTAGAAATTTCAGTGGTTACTTTTGAGGAGTTTTTTGATTGGGTAAGTGGGCTTTCTAAAGGAACTAACACTCGATCAAGTTCTTCTTTTACAGCTTTTTTTGGATCAATTTTGGCATCTTCAGAGGTTGAAGGCCAAATCAATTTTCTCAACCAACTCGCAATTAAAGCAATCACTGAAAAGATGATGAGTAATAAAATAATGGTGACGATACCGCTGTTAAAAAATCCTGAAAGTGTTACGTTAATCATGGTTGACTCCTTTGAGATCTACAGTTGTGTAAACGTATTTATTTTTATATTTCTCTTTACGATAATACCCTAATTTTACTAAATGTTCCATTGAAGTTCGTGCAGTTTCATATGCGCAGTCAAGTAATTTTTTATATTGAGCTAATGTGTAGTATTTTCCAAGTGAATGATGTCGAGCATAAAAATAAGCTTCACCCTTTTTCATACTTGGGTGAGTCTCTAATAAATGCTGCTGCAAGCGATTGGCCTCTACTTCACCTATGGTTGATTCGCTGGCTGAAAATGGCGCAGTTTCTTTTGGCAAGGGCGAGGGTGATGGACCCGTTAATATCGGAGTTGTATTCATCGACTTTTGTTCGTGAATGAGTTGCTGTTTTTGAATCGTTACTAATTGATCGAGAAGTTGATCGATACTGGCATGCATGTAGGGAAGAATAAAATCTAAAAGATAGGTAATATCACCAGAGCGTTGGACTTCGAGCATGCGTTTTTCATATTGTTCATTTTCCATCATTTGCTCGATATTCAAATAACAAGGAACCGATTCATAATCACTATGAACCAAGATATTTTTAAACAATAAATAACTTAATTCATCATTAAATACTTC
>JBEDGE010000050.1:0-3459 GCA_041174805.1 Bacillota bacterium | reverse complement strand
GATCACCGTCTTTGATATCTACGGCATGGAAACTTTATTAAATTCAATCGGAGACAAAATCGAAAGTTTTTATCCTTTATTCGAAAAAGAAAAAGAAGCTAAAATAACCTTTGATAAAGATTATGAATCGACCTATGATGCAGTTAATAATTTAGAACGTCGTTTTTCTAAGTTGAATTCTGGACTACCTAAAATTAAAGAAATCTACGTCCTTGAACATCAACGCCTTGCAGAAGTTGAGTCCATCAAAGAACTCATTTCTAGACTTAATTTAACCAAAAGAGGATTAGATACGCTCGTCTTGGCAGGAACAAAACAACCTTATACGTTGCAAGTTGATAAGATTAATATTTTGAAAAAAGAAGCAGATATCGGTGAGAGAAAACTTGATGAATTTAGTCGCTATCTTGCCTCCTTAAAGACCCATTCGCAAGAAGCCTATGCTTCCGTAAACCTATATTTTTTACAATTCAAGGATGCTGAAAAAGCCCTTGATGATTTAAATATGCAAATTCTCACAGAACAATACGATAACCAACTTACAACCTTTTATCAGAATTTAAAACAAATCGTTGATGCGTTAAGTCTTCTCCCAATTGACATGAATGTCGTCCAACAAAATCTTACGCTCGTCAAACAAGAAGGCCAAGCGTTGGTTCAACGCATTCATGCAACGATTAAATTGGCCCTTGATACAGAAAAACTTTTATTGACCGCCAATAAAGATCGGCATCGAACCACGGATAATCAAAAAATAATCGCATTAGCGGAACAAGCATTCTTCGAGGGAAAATTTGAAAAAGCAAACCGAGAAGCGACCAATTTACTTAAGAAATTAATCGTTCCTCAACAAGGCAAATAAAAAACTCGGTCATCTAACCGAGTTTTTTTAATGTTACGTATTAAGCTTTAAGATTTTTCTTTGCCGTTTCAACAAGGGTCTTGAAACTTGCTTGATCATGGATGGCTAATTCAGATAGCATTTTACGGTTGACCGTAATCCCAGCTTGTTTTAAACCAAACATGAATTGGCTGTAGGATAATTCATAACTACGGACGGCAGCATTAATACGTTTAATCCATAATTTACGGAAATCACGTTTAATGGTGCGGCGATCGCGATAGGCATATAATCTAGCGCGCATGACCGCTTGTTTTGCTGTTCTAAAAAGACGGTGTCTTGCGCCAAAATAACCTTCAGCACGATTCAAAACACGTTTACGACGAGCACGACTAACGGTACCACCTTTTACTCTCATGATTCATTCCTCCTAGCGGCCTAACAAGACTCTGATGCGTTTATAATCAGAAGCCGAGATTTGCCGTGATTTTCTTGCTTGACGTTTTTGCTTCGAGGATTTATGACGAGATAAGTGTCCGGTATATGCAGACTTACGAATGAGTTTGCCACTCTTGGTAATTCTCACACGTTTCATTAAAGCTCGTTTTGATTTCAACTTATACTTTTTTGCCATACATTGATAGCTCCTTTACTTTTTGACTGTACTTGCAAGAATTGTGATGAGTAACTTTCCTTCAAGTTCAGGTCTTTTTTCTACCATGGATACATCTTTAACTGATTCGATAAACTTATTGACCATTTCGATCCCAAAGTCTTGATGGGCCATTTGTCTTCCCTTATAACGAAGCACAAGTTTGACCTTATCGCCTTCTTGAAAGAAGCCGATGGCAGCTTTTACTTTAACTTGTAAGTCGTGTTCACCGATTTGGGGACTAATTTGGATTTCTTTAATGTCGATAATGTGTTGATTCTTCTTGGCTTCTTTCGCTTTTTTTTGTTGTTCGAAGCGATACTTACCATAGTCTAGAATCTTACAAACAGGAGGTTTTGCTCCAGGTGCGACACATAATAGGTCAAGTCCAGCTTGTTCGGCGAGTTGATTGGCTTGGTAACTGTTCATTACCCCAAGTTGTTTACCATTTTGATCAATCACAAGGACTTGAGCAAAGCGGATTTGATTGTTGATGAGATCACCATTATTTTTCTTTTCAGGGCGGATGGGGGCGTTCATGTATGCTATGTGGATCACACTCCTTTTAAATAAAAATGGACGCGAGCAGCGTCCATCATTCAATCTTAGAAGTTTAAATTCCTAGCGATTGACCCATTCTGAATCAGAATCAGGTGAGAAGCGGACGCCTCTACTTTCTATTTTTACAACGCTTAATATAGCACACTTCAGTTAAAAGTCAATTATTCAATTCTTAAATGGGTGATATCAGTGACTTCCTTAAGCACTTTTTGTAAAAAACTTTCCATTGAAATCGTGATTTGTTCTTCAGAACCATAGGGTCGATACGTGACCAATTGACCATCGCGTTCTTTATCCCCGATCACCACTGAATAAGGTACTTTTTCCACTTGGGCGTTGCGAATTCGATATCCAAGTTTTTCATTGCTAGCGTCAACTTCTGCTCGTAAACCCATGGCTGCAGCTGCCTTCTTTAATGCATAACTATAATCAAGATGGAAGCTTTGGTTGACGGGGAGAATTTTAATTTGTACCGGCGCTAACCAGGTTGGGAATGCACCTGCATAATGTTCAATTAAAATACCAATGAAGCGTTCAAGTGACCCATAAACTACGCGATGTAGCATCACCGGTCTAACTTTTTCATTCTTTTCATTGACGTAGGTAAGGTCAAAACGTTCAGGATTATTCATATCCAATTGAACCGTACCACATTGCCATGTACGACCCACAGAATCTTTCAATTTAAAATCTAGTTTTGGTCCATAAAAGGCCCCATCACCAGGGTTGATTTTAAAGGTTTTACCCATGCCAGTGAGTGCATCACCAAGGGCTTTTTCAGATTTTGCCCACGTTTCAAGGGTGCCAATATATTTGTTTTCTGGCCGTGTCGAAAGGTAAACATCATAGTCGATATGGAATACTTTTTTATAAAAGAAATCAAAAAGTTTTACGATTTCTCTTACTTCACTTTCAAGTTGCTCAGGTGTGCAGTAAATGTGGGCGTCATCTTGCGTAAAGTTACGGACGCGAAATAAGCCCGATAGTGCTCCGCTAGCTTCATGACGATGGACGTTTCCTAACTCTCCCATTCGGATCGGTAAATCCTTATAAGAATAGAACTCATTCTTATATACCAACATGCTTCCAGGGCAGTTCATCGGCTTGATTGCGTATTCCTTTTCGTCGACCTCTGAAACATACATATTGTCTCGGTAATTAAACCAGTGGCCAGAGGTTTCCCATAATTCTTTGGAAAGCATTGTGGGCGTTTGGACCAGTTGATAACCTGCTGCTCGATGAACATCAATCCAAAAATTCTCTAACGTTTTTCTTAAAATCATTCCTTTATTTAACCAGAAAGGAAAACCGGGACCATAATCTGAAATCATGAATAAACCAAGTTCTTTACCCAATTTACGATGATCACGTTTTTTTCTTTCTTCTAGCATTGCCACATATGCAT
>JBEDGE010000049.1:0-2952 GCA_041174805.1 Bacillota bacterium | reverse complement strand
AACGTAAAATGCTAATCCAATATTCACAATCCAAATGAAAATGGTCATCCTTCGTAAGGAAGTTTTTTTTCTTTCATAAGCCTCTTTTTCAAGGTCTTGTTGAATGTTTTCTTCTAACGGTTCTTCAAACATAATCTAAATTTAGTATAACAAGGATCCTGGCGTCCGTGGATAAGGTTGTGTGTCTCGAATATTATTAACACCAGTTAGATACATGAGCAACCGATCAAATCCGATACCAAAACCAGCATGAGGCACGCCACCATATTTTCGTAAATCTAAATACCACTCTAAACCTGCTTTATTTCCATGTTCAATCATTTTCTTTTCAAGTAGATCAAGTCTTTCCTCGCGTTGTGAACCACCGACAAGTTCACCGACTTGAGGCACGAGTAAGTCACATGCTGCTACGGTTTTACCATCATCATTTAAGCGCATGTAAAACGCTTTAATTTCTTTAGGATAATTGATGATAAAAACCGGTCCCTTTGCAATCGTTTCAGACAAATACCGTTCGTGTTCGGTTTGTAAATCCATACCCCATTGAATGTTTTTATAAGCAAATTCAACACCGCTTTGTACCGCTTTTTGTAAAGCAGCAATCGCTTCGGTGTAGGTCATTCGTTGAAAGGGTTTTTGGCGAACAGCTTGTAAGCGTTGAACAAGGGTAGTATCGATAAATTGATTAAAAAATGCCATTTCTTCTGGAGCATGCTTAAAGGCATAGTCAAGACAATACTTGACACAATCTTCAATTAAATTCATATCATCATTTAAATCGGCAAAAGAAATTTCTGGTTCGATCATCCAAAATTCTGAAGCGTGCCTTGAGGTATTACTGGGTTCTGCACGGAATGTAGGACCAAAGGTATAAACATCTTTGAATGCTAAGGCAAACGCTTCCACATGTAACTGACCTGAAACCGTTAAAGAAGCAGGTTTATTAAAGAATTCATTTGGTTTCTTTTGATCGACGATCGCTTGAAAAACTTGTCCCGCCCCTTCAGCATCATTACCGGTAATGATGGGAGTGTGAACATAAACAAAATCACGATCTTGGAAAAATTGATGAATTGCCATCGACATCACGGAACGTAAGCGAAACATCGCTGTAAATGTATTGGTACGTGGTCTTAAATGCGCAATTTCTCTTAAGAAATCAAAACCATGTCTTTTCTTTTGTAATGGATAATCTTCGGGAGCATCGCCAACCATTACAAAGGATTCCACAACGACTTCAAAGGGTTGTTTGTTCGTCGGTGTGAGATGAATAGAACCTTTGACGGTGATCGCAACGCCAGTTCCACATTTGGTTAACGTATCGAATAATGAACCTAACGTTTGATGGTAAACCAATTGGACATTTCTAAAAAAACTACCATCGTTTAATTCAATAAAACCAATCGCACCATTTTGTCGATTGGTACGAATCCATCCAGATAAGATCACAGAAACTTGTTCTTTGAGGGTTTGGCCTTGAGCGTGACGATAGAGCGCGCGAATGTTATGGGTTTGTTTCATATGCATATCCTACTTAATTTGTAATGATATTATAGCGTATTTACTTTCGACTGCTTGCTTGAATCTCCCAGGAAGGATCAACACCCATATCGAGTGATGCAACCATCCCAGCCTTGAACATTTCAGCACCAAGCAAGGCAATCATCGCGCCATTATCCGTGCAAGCCCACGTTGGAGGAAAAATAAAAGGGATACTCGTTTGCTTCGATAAAATGGATGCTTGTTTACGTAATTCGCGATTTAAAGACACACCGCCACCGATGATAACGGATTTGACTTGATAGGTTTTTAACGCTATCTGAAGTTTATCGATTAAGGTCTGCATAACCAAACGTTGAAAATCAAATGCGAGATTATGCTGATTAATCGAGCGCTTTGCTTGTTGTTCTTTTTGAATTAAACTTTGGACTGCAGTTTTTAAGCCTGAGTAAGAAAAATCAAAAGTGCCTGTGGCTTTGGGTAAGGGTAATGCGTACTGGGTGGTTCCAGTTTGCGCTAATTGATCGATGACGGGACCACCTGGGTAAGTTAAACCCATCATCCGAGCGACTTTATCGTAGGATTCTCCAACTGCATCATCTTGAGTTTGACCAATCAGTTCATATTGTAAAGGCCGAGGCATGTAGACAAGTTCAGTATGGCCACCACTGACAATTAATCCTAAAGCAGGATATAAAATGGGTTGAATAAACCTTGCAGCTTCTAAATGGGCTGCATGATGATGAACGCCCATGAGAGGAATATTTAAGCGAGCGGCAAGCATCTTGGCACTTTGTAAACCAATGTGTAACGCGCCAATTAATCCTGGTCCTCGCGTCACCGCAATACCCGATAAATCTTTAAAAGATAATTGCGATTCTTTTAAGGCTGTTTGTAAAACATACCCAATATTCTCTGTGTGCAGCCTTGAAGCAAGTTCAGGAAAAACACCTCCAAATGCTTCATGTTGTTTAATTTGGGAAGCCGTCACATGACTAAGTACATTGGTCCCAGAAACAATCGCAATCGAAGTTTCATCACAACTTGTTTCAATCCCTAAAATATAGCGATCGTTCATAACCGTTTCTCCATCAGTAAGGCATCTTCTCCATCAGCATAATAATGAGGTTTTTTAATCAAGGCTTTAAATCCATGTTTGGTGTAAAGTTTTTGAGCGATGAGATTACTCACTCTCACTTCCAACGTAATCGATTCACAGTTAGCCTGTTTTATTCTATCGATGGCATCGTTTAATATGACTTTACCAATCCCTTGATGACGAAGCGTTGGTATTACAGCAAGATTATTGATTTGTGCTTGTTGAAACGTAATCCAAAAATCAATATAGCCAATAACATGTCCTTCCGCTTCTGCAACCAATAAAAATGCATAAGGATTTTCATTGAGTTCATAACGGAAATGCGATTCAGTCCAAGGTGAAGAAAATGAAAG
>JBEDGE010000048.1:0-5146 GCA_041174805.1 Bacillota bacterium | reverse complement strand
ACATTGATGAATAGCAAAGGAGATCCTTCATGGCAAAAAAGATTTTAGTGGTTGAAGATGAAGCATCTTTAGCTAAAATATTGAAGTTTGACCTTGAAACCGCTGGATTTTTAGTAAAAACAGCCTTAAATGGTACAGAAGCTTACCGCTTGGTTCAAAAAGAATCTTTTGATTGCCTGGTAATTGATTGGATGCTCCCTTCCATGAACGGCATTGAATTAATCAAAAAGTTAAGAGCGGAAAAGAATAAAGCATTGTTTGTGATGTTGACTGCCAAAACTTCTGAGTTCGATGCGATTGAAGGTTTGGGATCGGGCGCAGACCTATTTTTAAAAAAGCCAATTTCTAATCGAGAATTAATTGCCCAAATTAAAGCCTTACTCGGACATTTCAAGGAAGAAAAATCAAACGAAGATGATTTGTTAACTTTTGGTGATATTTCCTTAGATCTAGGACAATATAAAGCAACAATCAAAGGAAAAGTGATTGAATTAACAAAGATGGAGTTTGATTTACTTAAATTCTTTATCATTAATAAAGAACATGCATTGTCGAGGGATGCCATTTTAAATTCGATTTGGGGTTTTAATTATGATGGGACCACTCGAATCGTTGATGTTCATGTTTACAACCTTAAGAAAAAACTAGAAAACTCCTCTTGCTTCTTTAAACCAGTACGTGGCGTAGGATATTCTCTACTTTTAAAGTAAAATAGACGTGATGAAAAATCCACGCAATTTCTATCTCATTTATTTGAGTGTTGTCTTGGTTATGTTGATTGGTATGGTTTGGTTTCTACCAACCTTTCCATTCATAAGTACCACTTGGATTATCCTTAATTTGTTTTTCTTAATTTACTTATTTCCGAAGGTTTTGAAACTACCTAAAATTTCACTCCCAAATGATGTGCCCAATTCAACACTTCCATTTGACAATAATGAAATTTTAACAAAGATATTTCACCAATTAGATCAATATATTTTGATCATTCAGGCGGACGGTAAGATTATTCAATATACGCAGCCTTGGTTTGAATTACTGTCTTTAAAGACCGATAAAATCATCTCAATGAATGAGCTCCGTGGGGCTCCCAAATTGTGGTCCACAATCAATCAAGGACTCGCAACTGAAAAAGGGGCGCAGTTCCAATGGGAATTTTCAAGTAGGACTTTTCAATCTTTATTGAGTCCGATCTTTTTGAATCAAACCTTCTATGGCGTGATGGTAACGGCGGTTGATATTACAAAAATTAGTCAACTAGAACAAATTCAAAGTGACTTTCTAGCCGATATTTCACATGAAATTAAAACACCCCTTGCAGCCATCTTAGGTGCTTCTGAAATTCTCAATCAATCGACCAGGAAACTCACCAATCAAGAAACCAAAGAGTTTCAGGCGATGATTGCAAGTGAATCATCTCGATTACAAAGACTCATTAATGAACTTACAGATTTATCAAAAATTGGTACACATGGATTTCAAACGTTAATCAAAACCAAATTCTCATTGATTGAACTTTTGAACGAGGTTAAACAAGTCCATCAATTAGAGATCGAAAAAAAAGATCTTGAATTCAAATTAAAAATCCCTAAAGATTTAAACGTTTTCGTTGATCGTGATAAGTTCTTTCTAATTTTTTCTAACCTATTGTCAAATGCGATTCGTTATACAGACAAGGGTTTTATTCAAGTATCAAGTGAACTAAAGAACCAAAACTTGATTCTTTATTTTACGGATACTGGAAGAGGGATTGAACCAAAAAATCTAGCAAGGATATTCGATCGTTTTTATCGAACGGATGCCGCAAGAACACGTGTGAGTGGTGGTTCTGGACTTGGATTGGCGATTACAAGAGCGATTATTCAAGCCCATCAAGGAACCATTGAAGTGACAAGCAAGATAAATCAAGGAACAACCTTCACCCTTACGATTCCCTACCTAACCCAATCCTAAACAAAACTTTACGATAACTTCATCATCTTAACTGACGATACTTTTATATTGTGATTGTATGAATTCATTAGGAGGTAAAAAATGAACATGCAAATTAAGAAAGGAACGTTGTTTGCTTCTTTGGCGGTTATTTTAGCTGCCTGTGGTACAACCGTTTCATCATCTAACGCTTCATCATCAGTTGCTTCTTCCACAACATCAGTCGCACCTGCGTTTACGAGCTCCAATAATATCGTTCTCTATACTCGTGATACCACTTCGGGAACTCGAGATGGTTTTATGGGAGGAATTGGATTTAGTGCTGCTGCAAAAAATGATAGTTTATTAACCGATGGATTTGTTATCGCAGATAACACCGCAATCTTAACCGCGATGAGTGGATCCGATAAATATGGAATCGGTTATGTTTCCTTATCTTCCGTCAACAACAATGTCAAAGGCCTTAAATTTAATAATGTTATCGCAAGTGAAGATACAGTTTTGGATAACTCCTACGGTTTAAAAAGACCCTTTAATTGGATGTTAAGAGCTGATGGTGACTTTCCATCAGAAACTGTAGAAGATATTGCAAAAGCATTTGTGGCATTCATGGTCACGATTGAAGGTGAAGATACGATTGCGGGTGCTGGTGCAGTGGCATTAGAGGCTACGCAACGTTGGGATGATATTAAATCTAATTATCCAGTTTGCAATCAAAATAATAGTGCGGTTACGGTTCGCTTTGGTGGATCTGATTCGATTGAAAAAGTTGCAAAAGCTATTACGGCTTCATTCAAACCACGTTGCGGAAACTTTGTCGCTGAACACGAACACACGGGTTCGGGCGATGCATATAAGCGCACTAATGATCCTGCCATTAAAGATACAGCCGTCGGTAAGGATGTTGGTTTTGCTTCAAGAAATTTTACGGATGCAGAAAAGAAAATTGGTGATGTTGCTATACCATCCGCTCAATATGGTCAATTAGCATGGGATGCGATTGTCGCGATTGTTCACAAGGATAACCCCTTGGTGAATGTGAATGCTGATATTTTAAAGAGAATGTATGAAAAAGCTGCAGCCAATCCAATTCGGACATGGGCAGAAGCTTTAGCAGCAGAAGCCGCGTTATAAATCTAACCAAATCATAACAAATTACACCTTATACCGAGGGAACCCCCTCGGTATAATTTACTTTATGAGAAATAAAACCAATCAAACCAAAAAATGGGTTGATCAAGGTGTTGAGAAAATTCTTTTTTTTATGGCTTTATTATCAGCTTCTTTTATCGTCATGGTTGTCATTGTCATTATTGAAAGAGGGTTATCCCCATTTTTTTCTGATAATGACGGATTAGGTCCCGTAAATTTATTAAGATTTTTAACCGGTATTGTTTATTTAGATGGTCCAACATTTGCTTCTAACGCTTATGGAATTGGTTATTTAATTATTAGTACTCTTTATGTTGCCTTGCTTAGTTTAATGATTGCTATGCCAATTTCTATTTTCTCAGCCTTATTTATTGCAAAGATTGCACCCAAACCATTGGGAAATACTTTAAGAACAATAACTGAAATTCTTGCCGCGATTCCTTCAATTGTTTATGGGTTGTTTGGTGCGGGTGTGATTTTAGATTTAGTTTACAATCTATCATTAATCGTCGGCGTCCAATCCTCTGCCGGATTCTCTGTATTATCAACCGTTATTGTCCTAGCAATCATGATTATTCCTACCATGACAGTGATCGCTGAGGTTGCGATACGCGCTGTTCAAAAGGAATTAATTCAGGGTTCTCTTGCACTCGGTGCCACCACCACACAAACTAATTTTAAAGTGGTTTTAGCGTCTGCTAAATCTGGAATTTTTACAGCAGCTATTTTGGGTGTTGGTCGCGCTCTTGGTGAAGCAACAGCTGTTAGTTTAGTTGCAGGTTCAAGGCGTTCTGGTATTTCCTTTGCTCTATTTGAAACTACTGCCACATTAACCTCTACGATGTTACAAGGTATGAAAGAAACAGTGGGTTTAGATTACACCATTCGATTTTCGGTTGGTTTAGTTTTGATGATCATTATCTTATTGGTGAATTTTATTTTAAATTTTGTTAAATCAAAGGTTGGTAGAGTTCATGTTTAAATTGACTCGACGTTACTTATTTGATGGTCTCCTACAAGGCATTACTTTTTTGTTCTCTTCAATTTCTTTTTTAACCTTGGGCGCAATTTTAGTCTTCGTTTTTAATCAGGGTTGGTCATTAATTAATATTGATTTAATTCGTTATCCTTATGAATCAACCACCATTTTAGGAGCTCCCTTGGATGAACAAACCGAATTCTGTTTATGTGAACCAAACATAGCATTAGATGAGGGTGTTTTTTACTCTAGCAAATGGGGCGTTGGATTTGAAGAAGGTGTGGATTTACTTGGACAAGCCACCGTTCAACTTGCTTATATTCACCCCGAATCACCTCTTGCTTCTTTAAAAAATAAAGGTATTGAGGATAATGAATTTGTTTTATTACCTGAATATCTAATTCAAAAAATTTCATATAACGACCGTGCAACTTCCCTAGCAAGACGAGGTGTTGAAAGAATGGTGAATGAACTTGAATCCTCTAACTCAATCTTTGAAATCGAAGTGATTACCAAAGGTGGCGGCATTGGGGGTTCGATTATTACCACGTTGTGGTTAATTGCTTTAACCTTATTGATTGCCATTCCAGTGGGTGTTGGTGCAGCATTGTATCTGAATGAATATGCCCAAAAATCCCAATTCGCGAATGTTCTTCGTTCATTTATTGAAACCTTAACTAGTGTTCCTTCGATTATTTTTGGATTGCTTGGGGTGGCTATCTTTATTCCTTTAACTGTTGCTACAACAAGTGCGACCGGCGGTAATTTAATATCAGGGGCATTAACACTTTCTGTCATTTTATTACCCATTATTATTCGCACAACCGAAGAAAGTCTCAAAGTAGTTCCAGTTGATTATCGTAACGCATCGCTTGCACTTGGTGCTTCTAGAACCCAAACAACTTTTAAGGTTGTTGTTCCTAATGCCCTGCCGGGAATTTTAGCATCTGTTTTACTAGGGATAGGTAGGATTGTTGGCGAATCAGCCGCACTTATTTTTGCAATCGGATCGATCGTAAGAGATGAAATAACGTTAACGGATAAGTCGACATCACTTGCAGTTCACATTTATTCAATGATGAC
>JBEDGE010000047.1:0-5945 GCA_041174805.1 Bacillota bacterium | reverse complement strand
ATCAAAAGATGACGATTGCAGGTATTGTGGATAAAAATATACAATTAGCGGATAAAGATCTTAAATTAGCAAAGAAATTAATTCAAAACGAACTGAAAAGTCGTAAAAAATAAAAAATGGTCGGAACGATGAGATTCGAACTCACGACCTCTACCACCCCAAGGTAGCGCACTACCAAGCTGTGCTACGTCCCGTCCAATGATGATTTTATATGAGAAAACGATTGGATTCAATGTTTGCGGTTGATTTAAGAAAAAAAATGGCTTTTGACTTGTCTATAAAGCATACGGGCACACAAAGGAATGGCCAATGAAAATACTGGACCCTCAAACCTTTTCTGCCTTTCAAAGAGGAGATCACCAAGCATTTCATACCGTTTATGAGCAATTTCGTAGTTTGCTTTATGTTGTGATTTTATCAATCGTCAAACATGAAGCCACCACGGAAGACCTGCTACAAGATACCTTTTTAAAGATTTATCAAAAGGGGCATCTTGTGAGGGATCCAAGCAAATTTCAAGCCTGGATTGTGATGATTGCAAAACGCACGGCGCTCAATGAACTGAAGCGAAATAAAGAAGAAACTTGGCAAGATGCTTACGACAATACCCCCTCGCGTGAAGATGGAAAAAGCTTATTTCAAACCTGGCACCATAACTTAACTGATGAAGAAAATCTAATTGTGGCTTACAAAATCGTTTATGATCTCGGTTTTGAAGACATTGCCAAACTGATGGATGCATCCCTCTCACATGTATACAAGGTATATCAACAAGCATTAACCAAATTGAAGGTGATGTATAAAAAATAATATGAAAAAACAAACGTTAGAAGAACAAATCAAAGCATCAGGAGAAGTATTTTTCAAGCAAAAAACTTCTCACTTAACGTTTAATCTTCCTTTAGAAAAATCTAAATTTTCTTGGAATCGTTTACTCATTTGGGGTACGCCAACCGTCGCAATGGGATTAACCATCACCGTGATGGTATCAATTTTAATCGGTGCAACGAGACCCAACGGATCATTACCCCAAGATTTTACAGGTTTACTCGCTTTGAATGAAGTGAGTTTTCCTTCGTTTAAACAAAGAGAACAATCTGAAGATTTTGAATTTGGACGACCAGAATATACAGATTATCGTGATGCAGTAGAGGATTATTTTCAATTGACTGCAAGTGATTTATTTTCTACAACTGAAAATATGGTCTATTCACCCTTATCTGCATATGTTGCCATGACTTTACTGCTTGAAGCTGCTGGTGGTGAAACGGAATTAGCGTTAGAACAATTATTAGGTGTCAATGATCGTCTCGCCCTTCGCGAAGCAAGTAGCCAAGTCTTTATTGATAACTATTATCAAGATGAAGTTACCGTCAATGGAAACACGATGACACGTGCCCAATCCCAATTGGGAAACGGGGTATTTGTCCGTGATGATATTACCGTTAATGAAGATTATTTATTTAGATTAGCGGGTGATTATTTTGCGGAAGTATTTCATACCGCCTTTGATGATGCTGGTAAAGAAGCGATTGCCGGATGGCTCAATCAACGAACCAATCAATTCTTAAGGATTCAACCTTCAGATTTAACCATGAATCAAGACACAGTTCTAAGCTTGTTTAATACGTTGTATTTGAAAGCAAATTGGTTGGAAACGTTCAATCAACTGCCTCAACGTGGCAATTTTACAAATTCGACGAATAACACCACAACGACTGGTGTTACATACATGCAAAAAGAAACGCAAGAAACCCTTTATTTAGATCAACCTAACTTTACGATCGGTGTAGATGAAGCTTATGGAGATTACCGTGTTGTTTATGTCTTACCTAAAGGATCGTTAACCCCGATTGATTTATTGAGCGAATCGCATTTTAATTTAATTCGGTCTGCATTAACTCAAACCAATCAAAATGAACGCATACGTTTAACCATCCCAAAAACTTCGACAAAAGTTAAATTGGATTTAAAAGAAAACTTACTGCAAGTCGCTCCTGACATTGCCCCTTTATTTTCACCTGAAGAAGCTGACTTATCGAATGCTCTTCCAGGCGCTTATGTGCAAAATCTTATTCAACATGTCCGGATTGATTTTTTAGAGGATGGAATGGAAGCTGCTGCAATTACGGAAGCAGATGTTGGTGTCACTTCTGCGCCAACACCAGCCAAAGTCTCGTTAACACTAGATCGCTCGTATTTGTATTTTGTGGTTAATGGTCAAGGTTTAATCTTATTTTCAGGGGTGATGAATCAACCTTCCTTCTAGCGTAAGCGTATAGGCGAATTGGTATGTTTCCTTGGCGAAAGGTTTATAATAATGGTTTGAGGAAAACCATATGGACCGAAAGCATATCATCATTAAAGAAGCGAGAGAAAACAATTTAAAGTCGATTAATTTAACTTTACCTAAAGATCAATTAATTGTGTTTACAGGTTTGTCTGGTAGTGGCAAAACCACACTTGCTTTTGACACAATTTATATGGAAGGTCAGCGGAGATATGTCGAATCTTTATCGAGTTATGCTCGGCAATTTTTAGGCAATGTTGAAAAGCCTGATGTTGAATCAATTGAAGGGTTATCTCCTGCAATTTCCATCGACCAAAAATCCACCTCACACAATCCCCGTTCAACTGTCGGTACCGTTACTGAAATTTATGATTATCTTCGCTTACTTTTTGCTCGCGTTGGTGTTCCATATTGCCCAACCCATCAAGAACCGATTTTGTCTTTTACCACGACGCAAATTGTGAATGTGATGAGTCAATTACCTTCGCAAACGAAATTACAAATTCTTTCACCACTCGTGCAAAACGAAAAAGGTACGCATAAAGACACCTTAACCAAAATTAAAACCTCAGGTTTTGAACGAGTCAGAGTTGATGGTACTTTTTATCGCCTTGAGGAAGTACCAGCCTTGGACAAAAACAAGAAGCACTCGATTGATATTGTGATTGATCGGTTGGTGTTAAATGCAGAATCAAGAACGCGTTTATTTGATGCGGTTACCTTGGCGCTAGATTGGTCTAAAGGATATGTGGTGGGCCATGATGGTCATCAAGATCATTTATTTTCCTCCCATCATGCATGTAAATATTGTGGCTTCTCAGTTCCAAAATTAGAACCAAGACTTTTTAGTTTTAATGCCCCAAGTGGTAGTTGTCCCGATTGCCATGGTCTCGGTATCAAACGAGAAGCGGATATCATTCGCATGGTTCCTGATCAATCTTTATCGATTCAGCAAGGGGCGATTACGTTCTTTAAAAACATGATTGGCACGCCGAATTTGTATTGGCAAGAATTCAAAAAACTTTGTGAACTTTATCAAATTCCCCTTGATGTTCCTTATCAAAAATTAACCAAAGAACAACAAAAAGTAATTTTATTTGGTTCGCCCAAAATGCATCAATATCAATTACGATCTGCTTCAGGTAACATCATCAATCGTTTTGATTTTATCGAAGGTATTAAAGCAAAATTAGAACGTTTATACAATGAAACTCAATCAGAAATGATGCGTGAATTTTATGAAAAGTACTTTACCGATCGCGAATGCACCACGTGCAAAGGTGCTCGGTTAAATCCTCAAGTATTAAGTGTGAAGGTTGGTAAAAAGAACATCGATGAATCCACTCGATTATCGATGCATGAATTTATCGAATGGATGCAACAAACCGAAAAAGCGATGACAGAAGCGGAACGCACAATAGCGCGTTTGGTTATTAAAGAAATTTTATCGCGTGCAGGATTTTTAATGAATGTAGGTTTAGATTATTTAACGCTTTCAAGAATGGCGATGACATTATCCGGTGGTGAAGCCCAACGCATTCGCCTAGCAACGCAAATTGGATCCCAGCTCACGGGTGTTTTATATGTTTTAGATGAACCGAGTATTGGATTACATCAACGCGATAATCGGCGATTAATCAATACACTCAAGACCATGCGAGATTTAGGTAACACCGTGATTGTTGTTGAACACGATGAGGAAACGATGCGAGAAGCGGACTTTATTGTCGACATTGGTCCAGGTGCAGGTGCCCTTGGTGGCGAAGTCGTTGCCCAAGGTAAGATTGACGATATTATTCAAAGCCCGCGTTCGATTACAGGGCAATATTTATCAGGGCAAAAAATGATTCCTGTTCCTAAATCCCATCAAAAAGGCAACGGAAAAAGTATTGAAATCTTTGGGGCAAAAGCAAACAATTTAAAAAACATTAATGTCTCCATCCCCTTAGGAAAAATGGTGGTTGTGACAGGCGTATCTGGTAGCGGAAAATCTACATTGATCAATGATATTTTGTATCAACAAATTCTTAAGGAACTCAATGATGCTGATGTTACGCCAGGCGAACACCGGCGAATTGAAGGCCTTCAACATTTAGATAAAGTGATTAACATTTCCCAAGAACCGATCGGACGGACCCCTCGCTCGAATCCTGCAACGTATACGAAAGTCTTTGATGAAATTCGTGATTTATTCGCTGAAACGTTAGAAGCAAAAGCAAGAGGCTTTGATAAGGGAAGATTTTCCTTTAACGTTCCGGGTGGTCGTTGTGAAGCGTGCCAAGGCGATGGTGTGAAAAGAATTCCAATGAATTTCTTACCGGATGTTTATGTCAAATGCGAAGCCTGTGAAGGTAAACGTTATAACGAAGAAACGTTAATGGTGACCTTCAAAGACAAAAATATTCATGATGTCTTGGAATTAACGGTCGATGATGCTCAGGTATTTTTTTCCAATCGAGTCGAAATTGCAAGACGTTTAAAAACCTTACATGAAGTCGGTTTAGGTTATATGAAGTTAGGTCAATCTGCGACAACCCTTTCCGGTGGTGAAGCGCAACGGGTTAAACTCGCTTTTGAATTACAAAAGCGTCCGACGGGTAAAACCTTATACATTTTGGATGAACCCACAACCGGTTTACATATTGACGATGTGGCACGACTTGTAAGAGTGTTACAGGCGATTGTGGCGAATGGTGATTCCGTCTTGGTCATTGAACATAACTTAGATGTGATTAAAGTAGCCGACTATATCATTGATTTAGGCCCTGAAGGTGGCGATCGTGGTGGGCAAATTGTCGCAGAGGGAACACCCGAAGAAGTGGCAAAGGTTAAAGCGTCTTATACAGGTCAATTTTTAAAAAATTATTTACGTTAAGTTTTCTTTTCTTTTTTAAGCTTCTTCACTTAAAATAATCTCAAGAGGTACCTATGAATCTTATTCCCATTTTGTTTCTAGTTGCAGGTTTAGCAACGTTATATCTTGCCGGTCAGCAATGGTGGCAATCTTTAAAAGCATTCAAACCAATCAAAACGAAACAAGATCAATGGATTCAAAAAGGTCAGTATCTTTTTTTATGGATGGTTCTAACGGCTGCTGGATTGGGATTATGTGCCTTAGCCTTAGTATGGGGTTCACAACCCAATGTATTCTTTAGTTTCTTTTTTCCATTCTTATCCTTACTTGCAGGCTTATGGGTTTTAACCGCAAGATTTTTATGGAAACACCATCGAGTTGCAAGTCAATTTGAGCCGATGATGATGACGAATGTAATCCTGTTTATTTTTCCGACTGTGATTTTGTTTTTCATGGGTTTAGAAGCGATTGAGCCGGCATTCAATTATCCATTACCTAAAGGGATTCCATTTGAAAACCCTATCGTTACTTTTTATGCAGTGTTTATTCTCAGTGGTGCTTTTTTAGCCTATACATTATCTGAACGTGCATTCATGAAGTTAGGAAAGAAAAAAGGATACGTAGAAGATGTTTTCGTCATTGCCTTTCCGGCTGGTATTCTTGGTTCAAGATTATGGTATGTATGGGGGCAGTGGGAATTAGAATTCGCCAATCAACCTTTATGGAAAATTTTTGCCATCTGGGAAGGTGGCCTTGCCATCATGGGTGGGGCACTTGGTGGAGCATTAGTAGGCATCCTTT
>JBEDGE010000046.1:0-4992 GCA_041174805.1 Bacillota bacterium | reverse complement strand
ACCCACTGCTCTTAAAATGTTAATCGCTTATCTTTATCAAGATGAACGTTTTCTTTTTATTCAAGAGACTTGGGAACGACCTTCTACATTTAAAAACCTGCTTGAATTTGCGAATCATTTTGGTATCACATTAAAGGGGTATAAACTCCATCATCCAAGCTCCGTGAGAGGCATTAAAAAGCCATTTATTGCCTTAATGCGGCAACCCCATAGTCACTATGTTACCGTGATTCCTTTGGGTCAAGGATTCAAAATTTTAGATCCAAATGGAAGCCAGCAAATCGTTACCGATTGTTATTTTCAAGAAGGATTTAGTGGATATATTTTATTGGTCAAGCACCTTCATCTCCAAATTCGCCCAGATTTACCGATGAACCAGCAAAAAATGAAGGTTTTTTTTCTGGGAAGCTATGGGTTATTTACATCTTTGTTATTTCTATGGTTTTGGCAACCAATCGATTGGATGGTCATGACGATGATCATGGCTGGTTTGACCTTTATCTGGATCAGCTATGTATATCGACAAGTCAAACATCTTGATCAAGTGATGATCAAACATTACTTAGCATTGATTGTTGACACGCTGCAATTCAAACGTTTTCATCAATGGAAGCAAGGTTGGTTTGGTTTACCATTAAATAAACTCTATCGTTGTTTGGTTTTAACTGGGGCAATCATTTACATCTGTTTTGCTTCACCTATATTTTTGATTATCCTTGGGATGTACCATGGGATGATATCGTTTTGGATTCCACGTTTGCATCGACATTATGATGCTGAGGTTACGGGGATTGCAAAATTAGAACAATCTCTAAAATACCCATTTATTTCCCTTAAGGATTTTCAGCAATTAACGGAAAGAGTGTATCAATTAGTTCGGTTTAAATTATGGAGTTGGATCTTAGCAATGCTTCTTGCAATTGTCTTAGTTTCGATTTACCAGCAACTCTTTCACTTTGAAGCATTTTTAACATGGTTTACAATGGTTTCATTATTGATCATTACGTATCACCATCATTATGAGTTATCTCGTTATCCAATCGAAAAAAAAGAATGGAGACAGCTAGGTTTTATCTTTTTGAATAGCAAGGATTATGATAAAATAAAAGTGTGAATATCGACTTAATTGCTCCAAAAAATCTAAATTCATATCACTTACTTAGCCGCTATTCATTTTTATTAAACAAAACCCTAAAAGTTACTGGGCATTCAAAAAACGCTTCCGTGGATGTCTTGATTACAACGAATAAGGTCATCCGCTCATTCAATTTAAAATATCTCAATCATGATTATCCAACGGACGTGTTAAGTTTTCCCTTTGAAATCAACCCTACAACTTCAACGGGAAAAAAAATACTGTTAGGACAAATTGTGATAAGTTATCAAAAAGCCTTTCTTCAGGCGAAAAATTACGGTCATACAAAGGAAAGAGAACTCTCCTTCTTATTTGTCCATGGTTTACTTCACTTATTGGGTTATCATCATGACACCAAGACTGAAGAAGCTCTGATGATTGAGCTACAAGATAAAATCTTGGGAAAAAGGAAAAAATTATGAAACCCGAACAACTCATTCAACATGCCATTGATGCCACAAAAGACTGCCATGTGCCTTACTCTAAATTTAAGGTGGGAGCTGCTATCTTGATGAAAGATGGGACCATCGTTAAAGGCGCGAATATCGAAAATTCATCATATGGTTTATCTATGTGTGCAGAAAGAACTGCCCTCTATCATGCACATTTAAAAGGGTTTCGAAAGAATGATATTGTAAGTATGGCCGTGATTGGTCCTACATCAGGGCCCATCTCTCCGTGTGGGGCATGCCGACAAGTGATGCATGAATTGATGGATGGCAAAACCCCAATTCTCCTTTCAAATCTCAAAAAAGAAATCAAAGAAACGACCCCCGAAGGTTTATTACCTTATGCTTTTTCCAGTAAGGATCTTAAATAATGAAATCTGGATTTGTCGCAATTATTGGTAGACCTAATGCGGGAAAATCGACGTTATTGAATGCGATTATCGGAAAGAAAATTTCAATTGTTTCGAATAAACCTCAAACCACTCGACTAGCTATTCAAGGTGTTTACCACGAAAAAAATTTACAAATTGTCTTTGTGGATACCCCAGGGATTCATAAACCCAAAGCAAGATTAGGCGAAATTATGAATGCTCAAGCCTATGCTTCCCTTCAAGATATTGATATGGTGCTTTTATTGGTGGATGCCAGTAAGGCTTTTGGTCCGGGTGACCAATTTATTGTTAGCCGATTGAATCATTTAGAAAAAGTTATGGTTGTGTTTAACAAGATTGACCTAACCAATGTTGCCCTAATTGAATCACTAAAAAAAGCCTATGCAACGGTTTTGCCTAAAGCCATTCAGTTTGAAATTTCTGCCGTTAAAAAAACCTTTATTGAAGATTTAATCGAAGCAATTAAACCGCATTTAAAAACTGGACCCGCTTTTTTTCCAAAAGATGTATTGACCAATTTTCCTGAAAGTTTCCAGTTAATGGAAGCGATACGTGAACAAGTTCTGCATTTAACATATGAAGAAATCCCTCACAGTGTTGCGATCGTAATCGATCAACTAAAATCGGAAAAACAACATCGCACTTTATACGCCTCCATTATTGTAGAAAAAGACTCCCAAAAAGGGATTTTAATTGGTAAAAATGGAAGCATGTTAAAGAAGATTCGTCAGCGAGTTATGCAACAAGTCGAAAAAAATATGGGTTTAACCTTGTCTTTAGAGTTGTTCATCAAAGTCGAGCCAAACTGGCGAGATTCACCTAACCGATTAAAGGAGTATGGATTATTTTAAAAACCCTACCGGTCTTTATTCTTAGACAAACACCTTATCGAAATGCCGATTTAATTCTGACAGGGTTATCACCTGAAGGCTATTTAACGATTCACGCAAGAGGGGCATTAAAGATGACTTCTCCAGTTCAAGCTATGGTTTCTTTAGGAGCTTGGTCAGAGATGACTTTGAATCAAAGCAAAGGAAAAGCTTATTTAGAAAAAGCCAATTTAATTGCTTTTGCACCATTACCAGATCGTGAAGGTTTAATCGCCTCTTTAGTCATGCAAGTCATGCTGCAAATACTATTAATTGATGAGGAAATAGAAAATCCCTCTCTGCTTTACCAACGACTCGTTGAAGTACGTCGACATATGGATCACGCTTTATCAAATTACATAAAGTTTTTAGTTCAATATTTAGAAGACCAAGGTCTGCCTATCATTGTGGATTATTGCGTTAACTGTCAAAATAAGCTTAAAATCGTGGGAATTAATCCTCAATTGGGTGGATTTATCTGCCAATCATGTTTTGCTAAAGTTTCGGGGACGTTATTATCAGCGGAAGCGTTAAAACTAATGCGAATCATTAAACATCAGTCTTACACCGAAGCATTAAATTCTTCTTTAGTGAAGATGCTGATTCCTTTGGTGCATGAACACTTTAACTTTCATTTGGATGTCCAATTGGAAGGATTTAAAACGATTGAAAAATTATCTTTATAATACACTCATAGTGGGTTGACACTTACATCAATAGTTGAGAAAATATCAATCGTGCGTGAAAGGAACCATCATGAATCCATTAACATTTGAACAACTCGTCACCCATTTAACAAGTACAGGATTTGTCTTTCAAGGATCTGAAATCTATGGAGGATTGTCGAATACATGGGATTACGGGCCACTCGGCGTCGAACTAATTAACAACCTTAAAAAGACCTGGTGGAAAAAATTTGTCCAAGAATCCCCAATGAATATTGGGATCGATTCTGCTATTTTAATGAATCCTAGAGTTTGGGAAGCCACGGGACACGTTGCAACTTTTAATGATCCTTTGGTCGACTGCAAAAATTGTAAAACAAGGCATAGAGCAGACCAATTAATTGCTGCCGCTAGACCAAATTTAGACATCTCTAAAATTCCTGCACAAGCATTAGGAACCGTCTTAAAAGAAGAAAAAATTGCTTGCCCAAAATGTGGCAGTCATGATTTTACGGATATTCGCCAATTCAATATGATGTTTAAAACCCATATTGGTGTTATCGAAGATGCCAAAACGGTTGTTTATCTACGTCCCGAAACAGCCCAAGGGGTTTTTGTTAACTTTAAATCGATTCAGCGAACCACCCGTAAAAAAGTACCGTTTGGTGTTGCAAGCGTTGGCAAAGCCTTTCGAAACGAAATCACGCCAGGGAACTTTACCTTTAGAACACGAGAGTTTTCCCAAATGGAACTTGAGTTTTTCTGTAAACCCGGTACCGAAGCCTCTTGGTATAAATTTTGGCAAGATGCTTGTATGCAGTATTTAACGTCTCTTGGTATTCAAAGTAAGCATTTAAGGATTCGTGAACATAGTCCAGAAGAATTAGCCTTCTATTCGAAAGGCACTTCTGATATTGAATATCAGTTTCCTTTTGGTTGGGGTGAAGTTTGGGGCATTGCATCTCGAACCGATTACGACCTAAAACAACACATGCAATACAGTAAAGAAGACCTACAATACCTTGATCCTGAAACGAATGAAAAATATATTCCCTACGTGATTGAACCATCCCTTGGTTTAGATCGACTTGCACTCATGATATTAAGTGACGCATATCAAGAAGAAGTATTGGAAAAAGAAACACGTGTTGTTTTGAAGCTACACCCTGCTATCGCCCCCTATAAAATTGCGATCCTGCCATTGAGTAAACAACTCAATGAAAAATCTCAAGAAGTGATGACGATTTTATCGAAGCATTTTATGGTGACCTATGATGAGTCTGGAAGTATAGGTAAACGCTATCGTAGACAAGACATGATCGGTACACCTTACTGTGTGACGATTGACTTTGATACTCAAAATGATCAAAGTGTGACCATTCGCGAACGGGATTCTATGAAACAATTGAGAATGCCAATCGATGATTTAATTCGGTATTTTAATGTAAAGTTATTTTATTAGTAGTTAATTAGTATATATTT
>JBEDGE010000045.1:0-4950 GCA_041174805.1 Bacillota bacterium | reverse complement strand
GAGCATTAAAGATTGTTGATCTTGATGAATTCGAAACCCGTGATGTCACCACCCTTTCAGGTGGTCAACAACAACGTGTTGCCATTGCCCGAGCGATTGTCAATGATCCACAAATCTTATTGTTAGATGAACCCTTGGGCGCCCTTGATTTAAAGATGCGTAAAGAAATGCAAATCGAATTAAAAGAAATGCATCGAAAACTTGGCATCACCTTTATCTATGTGACCCACGACCAAGAAGAAGCATTAACGATGTCGGATAGGATTGTGGTGATGAAGGATGGTTTGATTCAACAAGTCGGAACCCCTACTGAAATCTATAATCAACCAATCAACGCTTTTGTTGCTAACTTTATTGGTGAAAGTAATATCTATAATGCGATTAGTCTTGCTGGAAACAAAATTAAGTTTTTGAACCAAGTCTTTGACGTTCCACATCAATTTCAAGAAAATGAAAAAGTAGATGTGGTGTTACGGCCTGAAGATATCGAAATAAAACCAGAACTTAATTTATCGATTCAAGGCACCATCAATACCCGTATCTTTAAAGGTGTTCATTATGAATACCTTTTGACTGTTGGTAAAAATGAGGTCATTGTTCAAGATACGAAGATTTTTGAAGTCGGTTCCACGGTCTCTTTGTATATCGATCCAAACTACATCCACATCATGAAAAAAGAAATGACCATTAACCAATATCGGGATGCCTATTTAAACGATGCAAATCAATTGGTGATTGATCAAGGTGTCTTTGATGTCAACGTTACCCAACTCTTAGAAGGATCTAAACTGGATGAACAAGGCTATTTAATTGGTCCTAAAAATAACAAATACAATCTTAAAAATCTTAAAGTCACAGCGGAAATTCCGTTTACCGATATTGAATTGTATGGTGATGCCACACCCGGACAACTTGAAGGTAAAGTCATCTCTTGCATCTATAAAGGTGATCATTATCAAGTCATCTTACGAACCGAAGAAGAAGAGGAAGATTTTATCGTCGATACGGAATATCAATTTGATATGGGAACTAAATTAACCATTAAAGTGGACGCCAATAAAATTAAGTTGAAATTACGCGGAGATATCACCGACTATGAGATTTAACTTCCAACGGAAGTATTTGGCATTTCCGTATATCATCTTCCTCATTGGTTTTATTGTCTTACCTTTGGCCGTGGTTTTCTTTTATGCATTTACGGATATCAACGGGCAACCATCTTTAGATGCGGCATATAGTTTTTTTAATAATCCTCAACGCATCAATATTTTATTCAACTCGATTTGGTATGCCTTTCTTAACACGGTTTTATGTCTACTGATTGGTTATCCAATCGCGATGATTTTAGCGAATAAAAAATATAACAAGAATGCCATCGTGGTCTTGTTATTTGTCATGCCGATGTGGATTAACTTTGTCATCCGTACTTGGGCGACGAAGGATTTATTGTATTGGATTGGTGTTACTGCCAATGAAAATCCTAATTATCCTTTGGCGGTGACAATAGGCTTGGTTTATAACTTCTTACCCTTCGTCATTTTGCCTCTTTATACCACGATGTTAAAACTTGATAAATCACAAATTGAAGCGGCTCAAGATCTAGGGGCCACACCCTTTCAAACCTTCTATAAAGTCATTATTCCCATGACCATGCCAGGGATTGTTGCCGCAGCGACAATGGTGTTTATGCCCACGATCTCCAGTCAAGTGATTCCCACAATTTTATCAGAGAAGAAAGTCATCCTTTTTGGTGAGGCTATTTACAATGCTTATTTTAGAAGTTCCACACCAGACGCCGTTAATATTGGCTCGTTTATGTCTTTAATCATGCTTGTCTTTATTGCGCTCACGCTCTACTTAACGCGTAAATTTAACAAACGAGAAGAGCAAGCAAGGAAACATTTATGGTAAAACGTTTACTTGCTCAAAGTTATGTGGCATTTATTTTATTACTGATGTATCTCCCTATTTTTTTATTGATCATGTTTTCATTTATTGATACCCGGATTGTTGGTGTCATTGGTCCAAATGCAACCTTTACACTAGACTTATACCGTCGGTTATTTTTAAATGAGCGGGCGATGCGTGCCGTCGGTAATACTTTTATGGTTGCCTTTATTTCTAGCACCGTCAGCACGATTCTTGGAACACTTGGTGCGATTGGTATTTTCTACATGAAAAGAACCGGAAGAAGAATTTTTGAAATGTTGACCCAAATTCCAGTGATCAATGCTGAAATTGTCATGGCATTATCGTTAGCGGTTTTATTCTTATTTTTTCAATATGGCAATCGTGACCTCTTTACACTTGTTGTCGGCCATATTGTCTTAACCATTGCATTTGTTTATTTGTCTGTCAAACCTAAATTACAACAGCTTGATCCCAGTATTTATGAAGCGGCCTTGGATCTAGGAGCAACGCCTTTTAAAGCCTTAAGACTAGTGATTCTTCCACAAATCTTTCCAGGGATAGTTTCTGGATTTGTTTTAGCATTCACTTTATCGCTTGATGATTTTATTATCACTTCTTTCTTGAAACCCACATCGGGTTTTGATACGCTTTCTACTTATGTAGAAGCACAACTACGCGTGGGCATTCCACCAGAAATTCGTGCGCTTACAACCTTAATTTTTCTCTTCGCCGTGGGTGTTTTAATTGTTAACTACTCACTCACAGGAAAAGGCGATAGAAAGAATATACAAGCGATGAGTCATCGCTAACATCAAAGGAGATGGAAATGAAAAAATCGATTAGTTATGTTGCGTTAGTGCTTGCCACCGGTGCTTTAGCTGGTTGCGGACCCCAAGCAGATGTCACCCTTAAAGTTTATAACTGGGGTGGATACATCTATGAAAAGGATCCTGAAGTTGCAGGGGATTTAGATTTAGTTGACCAATTTGAACAATGGTATGAAGAAGAATTTGGTGTCACCGTTAATGTGGAATATGACATGTATGGTACCAATGAAGAAATGTATACCAACGTCGTCAACCTTCAAGGAGACTATGATATTTTTGCCCCTTCCGACTACATGATTCAACGCTTAATGAAGGAAGGTTGGTTAACGAAGTTTGATGAAAATCAAGATGGAACTCGTAAGTACTTAACCAATTACGACACTTTCGTGTCTCCTTATCTTCAAAATATTTATGAAGGTTTAGAAGTTGAAAACGTGGGAACGGTTGCCGAATTTGCAGCCGGTTACATGTGGGGAACGGTTGGGTTAGTTTATAACCCATTGGAAGTGAATGCCGAAGATATGACATCTTGGCAAGCCCTCTATAATCCTGCCTATGCTGGTAAAGGCATGATTAAAGACTCTGTAAGAGAAGTATTAATGACCGCAATGATGGATGTATATAAAGAAGACTTTGATGGCTTCCGCGCTGACTATGAAGCAGGCACGATCACCGGCGAAGCATATAACGATTTCATCACCAACAAAATCAACACGATTAATAACGAAGTCTTAGCAGCCCTTGAACCATCCTTGGAAGACTTGGTAGATAATGCCTATGGTTTAGAAACCGATAACGCCAAAAACGATATCGTTTCCGGACGGATTGATATGTTTATGGCATGGAGTGGTGATGCCACTTATGCGATGGATACTGCCGATGAAGAAGATGGTGTTGCCCTTGAATACATCATTCCTGAAGAAGGCAGTAATATCTGGTTCGATGGCTTTGTGATGCACAAAGATATCGCTGAAGACGATGAAGGTGTTGAAGAAGATAAACAAGTTAAAGTGGTTGCACAACGCTTTATTGATTATGTTTCAACCCCAGCTATTGCGATTCAAAACATGGGATATATCGGTTATACATCTTTTATCGCCGGTGATGAAGTGTTACAAAGCGTGATTGATCTCAATGCTGAATACAATGATGGTGTTGATGCTCAAGAACTCGTCACCCTTGATTTAGGATATTTCTTTGAAGGTACCACGGAAACCTTGACTGCAGAAGATATGGTCATTGATGTCCAAAATCACCGTCAAATCATGACACAATACCCATTACCAGAAACGATTATTCGTACTGCATTATTCTCTGACTTTGGTCAATATAATGCCCCAATCGCTGAAATGTGGGAACGCGTTAAATCTCGTTAATCCGTTAAATTATTGAAACCATCGAGTGATAATGTTAAAGTTATTAACGGCCATCACTCGGTGGTTCCTTAGCCAAGTGGTAAGGCAATTGACTGCAACTCAATCACCATCGGTTCGATTCCGATAGGAACCTCCAAATGGCAATGTGGCTAAATACTTTGCGCCCGTAGCTCAATTGGATAGAGCGTCAGACTACGAATCTGAAGGTTACGTGTTCGACTCATGTCGGGCGCGCCAAGTAAAATCGGGAAGTAGCGCAGTTTGGTAGCGCATCTGCTTTGGGAGCAGAGGGTCGCAGGTTCGAATCCTGTCTTCCCGACCATGAAATCCCAAAACACCCCTCATCGGGTGTTTTTTTGTTTATAATGAATGAAGCAAATTGTTATCTTATTCAAAACTGGAGATAAAGTCATGAAGAAAATCAAACTCTTTGAGTTAAGTCCATTTCAATTCTTTTTAACTTCCATGAATGGGATGGTGTACGGTTTATTTGCCACCTTAATCATTTCCGTGATTCTAAACCAACTTGGTTTATTATTGAATTTTCAATTAACCGAGACGATTAATTTAGGAACAGAAATCACCAAAGTTTCTGGAATTGTCAGAGGCTTTCTTGGTGTTGGCATTGGTGTTGGGATTGCTTGGGCGCTTAAACTTCAAGGTTTAAAATTAATTGGCGCGATGGTCATTGGTGGATTATCGACCGCTTCAGGTTTAGCTTTAAGAGCTGATCCTCTCGTTGCCTATGTCACCACGATTTCTGCATTATTAATCGTGGAACTTGTCTTTAAAAAGAAAACACCTTTTGATATTATTCTCATTCCCTTATTTTCGAT
>JBEDGE010000044.1:0-4453 GCA_041174805.1 Bacillota bacterium | reverse complement strand
ATCAACAACAGAGGATTGAAAAATGGAAGAATTATTTGGTTTATTGATTGCAATTGGTTTATTTACAGGGGTTCAATTTTGGGTCTATCGACTTTACCAAAATACCAAAAAATTAACGCTCTCACTTTTACCTAATCTTGGTATTTTAGTTCTCGGTATAACCTTTGCCATCATTTTAATGGTCTCCGCATCACTTACCCCTGGTAGTTGGGGTGATTTAATTGGGATTGTATTGATCATTTACTCAATCATCGGAAGCGGATTCTCCACCTTAGTTTCTTTTTTAATGATCTATTTGTTAAACCAAAGAAAAAACCAACCTAAGAAAAAATAGGTTGGTTTGGCAATTTCTTTAGTTACTAAATTACTTACCGGCAACAGTAAGTTTTTTAATATACAAACTTGGGACGTCGTAACCAGAAGATAACAATTCGTTGTCACTGGCCACTTCTTTAACATTCATAAACATATCCATTAAGTTACCGGCAACCGTGATTAACGTTAAAGGTGTGCTACGTTTTCCATTTTCGATCATGAAACCGTTCGCTTGTAAGGAGAAGTTTCCGGAGGTTGGGTTTAAACTCGCATGAACACCCATGACTTCGGTGATGTAAACGCCATCACCAATCTTGGCAAAGAGTTCTTCGAGTGACTTGCGACCTGGTTTTAAAACAATGTTTTGGAAACCCACACCAACCTTACCACCAGAACGATAACCATTACCCGTGGTTTGAACGCCATCTTTATGAGCAGTGTTTAAGTTGTGGAAATAGGTTTGTAAGACTCCCTTTTTAACGACGGTCTTATTGTAAGTTGCCACACCTTCGTCATCAAAATAGGTGAAGAAAGCATTTTTCTTGAGAGGCATTTCCATGATTGTGACTTTTTTGCTTGCGACTGGTTGGTTGAGTTTACCAATCATCAAGGATGTTTTCTTTTGTACTTCATCCGCGGATGCGTTGTCTAAATATGCTGAAAGTAAATCAGCGACAACTTCCTTATCTAAAACGGTTTTGTAATCCTTAGAAGCACATTGGGTACCACCAAATTTAATTAAGGCTTTGCTGATGATTTTGTTCACAAATGTGTCTACGTTAAAGGTGCTTAGATCATTAGAGAAATGGACATCACCTTCACTCTTACGTTCTTCACCTTGGATGGCGAGAACACCTGCATAGTAATAATAATAATTACTCTTGCGTTTGAGTTGTAAGCCATATGAGTTTAATAACATGGCTTCTGATTCCCGTTCTTGATAACTGCAAGCGTTCACTTGGGCGATTCGTTTATCAGCGGCTTTTAATTTACGTTCAATTTCAAATAAATTTTGTTTCTTCGTGTCAATGGATAATTCGGCGATAGCGGGATTGTAGACTTTTTTCTTTTTATACTTTTCTGAACCCTTAAAGATGATCGCTAATTCTTCTTTGGTCACGGTTCCAGCGTTGGTGATGATTTCATTAATTAAGAAGGCTGGTGTTTCTTTACCAATCTTTTCTGTGGAAGCATAACCGATTTTACCTTTGTAAATGCCACGGGCATAGAGAGAAATATCTTCAGAAAGTTTATAACCTTCAATCTGCGCATTATATAACTTGAAACTTAATGACTTGGCGCGCGAGTAGTATAGCTCTAAAACTTCAACACCTTTTTGTTTTGCTAATGCAAAATATGCATCAAACTTTGCCATGTTATTGTCCTCCTCGACGACCACCAACAGTGATTTCGGTTACCCGTATGGTTGGTTGACCCACATCGGTGGGAATGCTTCCAGAGGCAGCACCACACATCCCTTGGGCTCTCGCTAAATCATTCGCGACCATGTCGATTTTTGCTAACGTTTCATCGCCTTTGCCAACTAAAGCAGCACCTTTAACAGCTTCTGCAATTTTACCATTACGAATCATATAACCTTCTGAAACGGTAAAGTTAAATTCACCGGTCGCTGGGTTCACAGAACCACCACCCATTTTCTTTGCATATAAACCGTATTGTGTAGCGGCAATAATTTGTTCAACTGTGTGAGGACCATTTTCGATATAGGTATTGGTCATCCGTGAGGTTGGTTCAAACTTATAGTTTTGTCTTCTTGAGTGACCGTTTTGTTCAGCTTTCATACGACGACCATTGAATTGATCAATCATAAAGCTATTTAAAACACCGTCTTTAATTAATTGAACTTTTTGTGCTGGGAACCCTTCATCATCGACGTTGGTTGAACCCCAACCAAAAGGAATCGTGCCATCATCAACAGCATTCACGATTGGATTAGCAACTTGTTTACCAAGTTTGTCCCAAAAGACAGAAAGTTTTTTAGAGACCGCTGATGCTTCAAATGGGTGCCCACACGCTTCGTGGAAAATAACTCCACCAAAACCATTACCAATGACAACTGGCATTTTGCCGGATGGGCATTCTGCAGCACCAAGTAACGAGATAGCGCTCTTGGCAGTTTCGGTTGCCATTTCTTTTAGTTTGATTTTAGAAGTAAAGAAGTCAAAACCGTCACTTGCACCAGGTCCTTCACCAAAGTTTTCAATTTTTCCGTTTTCTGCAGCGACCGCGATCATGTAAAGTCTTGCGCGCCGACGTGTATCTTCCACGTGTCTTCCTAATGTATTGAAGATGGTGACTTGTTTAACCATATCCGAAAGATAAACATTTGTTCTTACAATTCGCTTGTCAAAGCTTGCCATAGTATCGTTTACCATTTTTAGTAAATCAATTTTTTGTTTAACTGAAATGGTTTCCATTGGTTGGGAAGATAAGTAAATGATTTCTTTCACTTTCACTTTTTCTAAAGGTGGAGGTGTTAGTACACGTGGCCCCGAAAAAGCCTTTCCCACATCTTGAGCTAACTTCATCAAACTTTTCTTTGAAAGGTCAGAAGTATATCCATAGGCACTTTGCAATCCTTTTAGGACTCGAACACCCACACCAAATCCATTGGTTGATACACGTTCTTCAATCTTCCCATTTTCCATGGAAACATTAGAACTTAAGGTATCTTCTAAATAAACTTCAGCAAAATCTGCTCCAAATGCGGTTGCTTCAAGAAGCAAGGCGCTCGCTAATTTCTTAGAAATCATAATGTTCCTCCAAATAATAAAATCATTTTAACAAGTTTTTTACCATGTGACCATCAAAAGATAGTTGAGTTTATTCGGTCTTTACATAATCTTCACAGCATATCAATAGCACTTTATAACTCGGTGTGCTTTAATAATGTTGCCTGGTAAGAATGGTTGTTCATCACTATTCTCGTTCCTTGATCGGCATATGATCCGCTCTCATTGAATGTGTTACCAGCGCCAATTAAAATTACAATTTTCTTGGATTACCAAGAAAATTTTTTATTTAATTGTTTAATAAGTGTGCTTTAATATATGAGTTAGTGCACAATGGGATAAGGAGAACCACCATGAAAACAACAAAATTATTGCCTCTCTTCGCCACAAGTCTAGTCTTAGCCGGCTGTTTAGGGCCTCAAACTTACTTTTCAGACGTATTTAATACGATGAATGATCTTTATTTTCCAACATTGGATAATCAAAATCGTATAACATCCAACTATGAAGTAGAAGCTGTTTTATCGGTTGATGGCAAAACCACCTCTTATCAAGTCTATCTTTTTGGAACTGGGATTAAATTAGTGAGCACCTCACCAGAAACAAACGAAGGAGTGGAAACGAATAGAACTTTAACTATCGTATATGACTACGCAGAAGGTGGTTTGTTTGCCAAACGAGAATTTGCCAACACTCCCAACCAAGTTGATAAAGTGTTTGATGCCTTTGAGGCTGACTCTTTTGATATGTTTGACACAGCGGTTGAAACAGCTAACTCTGTTTTATCTGATGAAACAAAGTCCATTATCAATAACCAAGCCACAAATCTCATTATTGGTGGTCAACCTGAAACCCAAGATGTCAAAGTCTATACCTTACCCGTTGGTAACTTCCTTGATTTAGCAAGCTTTGAAGATACGGTAGGATTTGTTCCAACAGATTTAGATGTGGTCGTTTCATTCACCACGAGCACCAGTGAAGGTGAAATCAGTATCAATGCCTCGGGAAACGATAAAGTTTACGAAGCTACGATTACCTTTAGAAATCCAGACGCATTAGTTCCATCCAACTACTTGTTAAGTGACACAGAAAAAGCAACTTACGAAGGTTTTGTTGCTTAATTGACCAATAAAAAAACCGGTTCTCAATAGAGCCGGTTTTTTATTTGCCGATTAACGCCGAATCGCTTTTTTTGTTTCGAGAGGATGGATTTTATTCTTTAATTGAATTAATCCAAAACCAATCGCACCAAAAATACCAACAAGCAACACAATGATCATCACAAAGACGAGAAGATTGCTGTAGTTATTTGGATTCACAAAACCATAATTAAAGGCTGGTTCACCATCTCTAAAGGTAAAGCTTAAACCGATGATGGTGTGAAA
>JBEDGE010000043.1:0-3669 GCA_041174805.1 Bacillota bacterium | reverse complement strand
TTTTGGCGACAATAAATTCGTGGGCAAGTTCTAGCATTGATTTTGGCATATGATGCTCCTTTTATTTACATTTTATTTAGCGCGTCGATCCCAAAGATAGCGAGACTGTTTTTTAATATTTGCGCACTTGCTTTAACGAGCGCAAGTCTTGCAGCCGATAGTTTGGGTTGGTCACGGTCTATAACCCGCCTTATAGTATAGAAACTATGGGTATAACTTGCAAGTTGTTGTATATATTGAGCAATGATACTTGTTTCGCGGGCTTGTGCAGCTTGGTTTACAACCTGCGGAAATAAACGCAAATGCTTCAATAAATCCAGTTCTTCAATCGAATCTAAGCCAGAACCACTCGAATCAAGGCCTAAATCTTTTCCAGCTTCCAGTAGGGATTGCAATCGAGCATGCGCGTATTGAGCATAATAAAGTGGGTTCACATTCGTTTTTGTTTTCGCTAAATCCAAATCAAACTCTAAAGGGTTGTGATACGAACGGGCGGCGATAAAGTAACGGGCGGCATCTTGGCCAACTTCTTCAACAAGATCGCGTAGGGTAATACCTTTTCCTGTTCGCTTACTCATTTTCACTTCAACACCATTTTCAGTGAGCGTCACCAATTGCATGACCAGAATTTCTAATGTATCAGCAGGATATCCTAACATCGCAAGCGCGGCTTTCATCCTTGCAATGTAACCATGGTGATCAGGTCCAAGCATATCAATCAATTGATCTTGGTTTCTCGATAATTTGTCTTGATGGTACGCAATATCAGGTAAAAAGTAGGTATATTGACCATCGCTTTTGATTAACACTCTATCTTTATCATCCCCGTATGCAGTTGTTTTTAAATAGGTGGCCCCTTGGTCCTGATATAGAAATGGCGCTAATTTTTTTAAAGTTTTTTCGATGTGACCTTCATTTCGTACATCTTGCTCAGAGCGATAGACATCAAAGTGAACACCCATCAAAATTAAATCTTCTTGAATGCGTTTGAGTTGTTTTTCAACACCGATTTTTTTAAAAAAGGTTTCATCAAATGAAACAATTTTATCCCCATATTGGTGTCGTACTTCTTTTGCGATTTCAATGATATCTTTACCAAAATATCCATCTTCTGGCAAGGTGACTTTATCGCCTAATAATTCTCGATAACGCATGTAAATGGACAAAGCTAAATTGCGAATTTGTCCACCAGCATCGTTAACGTAAAATTCTCTGGTCACTTTATAACCTACGTGCGTCAATAATGTTGCAATCACATCACCTAACGCCGCAGCACGCGCATGGGCAACATGCATGGGACCTGTTGGGTTTGCCGAAACAAATTCTAAATTAATACGTTTACCTTGGCCTAATTGACTCTTTCCAAATTGATCGTTTAATCGAAGGATATCTTGAATGACAGCCGTTAAGGTCTCGGTTTTAACAAAGAAATTTAAAAAACCAGGCCCCGCCACCTCAACCTTTTGAAGATGGGGATCCTTTAATTGATTGATCAATTGTTTCGCCAAATCAATTGGTTTTAGAGAAATGTTTTTGGCAAATTTAAGACAAACATTGGTTGCATAATCACCAAATTTTGGATCCTTGGTTTTTTCAATGACAATCTCGTCTAATGTAACCTTTAATCCAAAAGGCGCTAAGGCATTCATCAATAATTGTTTAAGATGTGATTCAATCGCAATCATGCTTTTAACCGCTTTAATGTTAAATCTTTTCCAAGGATTGGAATAATATTCGCTAATTCTGCGCCATGTAATTGACCCGTTAGTTTTAATCTAACTGGCATGAATAATGGTTTCCCCTTCAATCCTGTTTCGGATTGGATGGCTTTAAAAATTTCCTTAATATTAGGTCCTTGAATCTCTTGTAGTTGAGACAATTTTTGGATAAATAAGGCTAAAGCTTTTTGTCCATCTTGGCTTTGAAGAAGCGCTTTTGCCTCATCATCAAAATTAAAGGTGGGTTCAAGAATTGGTTTGACTAAATCTAAGATTTGAATGCCATATGCAAGTTGATCTTTGAATGTTTTCGCTAATTGTTTAACGGAGGCTTCACTTAAAAGTTCAACGCCAGGAGCTTTGTTAATAAATGGGGCAATAAAGTTCCAATAAGCATCATCAGAAAGTTGTTTGAGATAGAAATTGTTTAACCAATTCATTTTTTGTGGATCAAACATCGATGGTGAGGAAGATAATCGTTTTGCATCAAATGCTGCAATTGCCTGATCTTTCGTAAAAATTTCTTGGGTACCTTCTGGAGACCACCCTAGTAATAAAATGAAATTGAAGATTGCCTCAGGTAAGTAACCCATGTCACGATATTGCGACATGAATTGAATAATAGACGCATCACGCTTGGATAATTTTTTTCCGTTTTCATTAACGATAATGGTCATATGACCAAATTGAGGCATTGGAAATTTTAAATACCGATAGATTTGGATTTGTTTTGGGGTGTTGGATAGATGCTCTTCTCCGCGGAAGACATGCGTAATATCCATTGAATAATCATCAATAACGACAGCAAAATTATAGGTGGGAATTCCGTTCGACTTAATCAGGACCCAATCACCAATATCATCATTGTTAAACGAAACAGGGCCTCTAACCATATCTTCAAAGGCAATGGTTAAATGGTCTTCAAGTTTAATGCGAATCACTGGTTTTCTACCTTGGGCTACAAAATTATTTTTCTCTTCTTTGCTTAAATGTAAGCAGCGGCGATTGTATTGAGGGGCAGCAATGCCACGTGCAAGTTGTTCTTCACGAGAACGTTCTAGTTCTTCTTCAGAGCAATAACATTCATAAGCATGACCTTGTTTAAGGAGTTGCTGGGCGTATTGTTGATACGTGTTCAATCGTTCCATTTGTCGATATGGAGCGTATCTTGGATTCGGTTCAAGTGGGGATTCATCAGGAATAATCCCTAACCATTTTAAATCTCGAATTTGACTGACTTCTCCACCTTCAACATTGCGTTCAATATCGGTATCTTCGATACGAATAATAAATTGTCCTTTGTTTTTCTTGGCAAATAAATAGTTAAAAAGAGCGCTACGAGCACCACCAATATGTAAAAAACCAGTCGGTGACGGAGCATAACGAACGCGTATATTTTTGGGATCAAGCATAGTTACACATTAAATCGGAAAAAGATGATATCTCCATCTTTTACGATATATTCCTTTCCTTCCATTCTTAATTTACCGGCTTCCTTAACAGCACTTTCAGATTTTAGTTTGGCGATATCATCATAATGATAAATTTCTGCTTTGATAAATCCTTTTTCAAAATCCGTATGAATCACACCAGCAGCTTGCGGGGCTGTCATGCCTTGATGGAATGTCCAAGCACGGCATTCATCTTCACCAACGGTAAAATAGGTGGCAAGTTTTAATAATCGATACGTCGCCCTGACTAATGGATTTAAACCTGGCTCAGGGATACCAAGCGTGGTGAGAAATTCTTTCTTCTCTTGATCTGATAATTTAGATATCTGAGATTCTATTTCACATGAAATGGCAACGACTTGAGCTCCTTCTTGGTTTGCGCGTTTGAGCACTTGTTGGTAATAGTGATTGGAGGCTAATTGACCATAACCATCTTCAGCAATATTCGCTACATACAAAATGGGTTTATTGGTGAGTAATTGGTATTCTTGGTTAAGAAG
>JBEDGE010000042.1:0-5216 GCA_041174805.1 Bacillota bacterium | reverse complement strand
TCCTTACGCAGACCGTCATCATGATTTTATTGATAGTGAATTGCAAACGATTCAAAATTTAAAAGTGCTGAATGCTTCAATGGGCTCTGACCAATGGATTCCAATCGATGATGTATTTTATGATTTGTTGTCGGAAGCAAAATTGATGACTGGCTTCACCAATGGTGCCTTTAATATGTTTATGGGTGCGATTTCAGATTATTGGGATGATTTACTCGATAATCCTTACTATCGGTTGTTTTATCGTGAACTGGATCCAGCCTATCAACCCTTACAAAGACTTGCATTGGAACATTTATTGCAGTTTGTTCCGATGTCGTCTGAAGCAATTAATGAAACCCTCGAATTAAAAATAGAAGCAGGTCAAGCGTTTGCAAAATTCAATGGATATCAAGGTGCCCAAACGGGTGAATTAAAAATTACCTTGGGGGCAATTGCTAAAGGATTTGCCAATGATGTGATGGCCAATCGCTTGGAAGATTTAGGGTATACTCGCGGATATATTTCCAACGGTACAAGTTCGATTACAACGCTTGGTCAACGTTACGGCAACACACCTTATCGATGGCAAGTGGCATCTCCACATCCTTCTGCTGAGTTTGCTTTTTCAATTGAAAAAGCAGGAAGACACAGTCTATCAACCTCCGGTGGTTATAATGGATTTTCCATGCCTTTAGGTTCAGAAAAAATATTGCGACACCACATTATTGATCCTCAAACTGGTTATCCTTCAAAGCCTGCGATTGAACTCAATGTCATTTCTCAAACGTATCCTGCAGGTCGATTAGATGCCTTATCAACGGCCATGATGACGATGACAAAATCGGAAGCTTTGATGTTACGTTCAGAAATTATTGAGCAAGGTTATGATTTAGAAATGGCCTGGGTCGAAGTCAATGATGACCAAGTTGAGGTTTATTATTCCCAAGGATACGAACAAATGTTAATCCAAGATAAGAATGTTATTTACAGGGTTTTATAGCATTAATCCATTTCTTGTAAGCGTTTTCATTCACATGAGAAATTGCATAAGCAAGAATTATCATTGACAATAAGATTGTAGAAAAAAACATTTCTAAAGGAGGAATGGAAATGAAAAAATTAGCCTTACTAGCCGGCGTGGTTGCAGCAACGTTACTCGCGAGCTGCGGACCCACAGTTGAAACCAAAACAGGTGTTGGTTTTGGATTAGTGCATAGTCATTATGTGGGTGTTGCTGAAATCGTCACCGAAGATGATGTTGTCACAGACATTACTTTCGAAGAATACTTCTTACCATATAGCTGGGGAAAAGTAACGGCTGCTGAAAATACTGCCAATACAGTTGCAGTTAAAAGCACGTCCCGTACGGGTGCACAAGTTACCACTGTTTATGGTCAATATTTAAAAATTGGTGATAAAACCTTTACGATCGAAGTCACGGGTGAACCTTGGACACAAACCTTTAAATACACTTCAGAAGGCATTGCCGACATTGATGCTTGGGTTGCCACCGAAGCAAATGCCGAATGGTATGTTGAACAAATTCAAGCTGAAAACTTTGGTTTTGTTGATGCAGAAGGCGATGACATCACCACCTTTGAATTAGCAGATGCATCTGCAAGTGTAGCGATGACCAAATCGGAATCTGGTTATTGGACGGTTGCCGCTCCTGGTTTAGGCTGGGTTGGTAACATGGCCGAAATCGAAGAAATGATGATTGGTTCGACTATGGACTTTGATCCAGCAGATTTCACCAAGGCTACCGAAGCTCCATTAGTATGGGGTAACGGAACCATTACCACAGGTGCAACGTTGACAGACTTCAAAGATTATGTGGCCTTAGCCTTAAGAGCTTACGCTAATCGTGTCGTCTTAGAAGCTTAAATCATCCTCCAAAACCTAGTCAACCATTGACTAGGTTTTTCTTTTGATTGAGAGTCGAGTAAGCATTTGTTAAAATAAGGCACGGAGAAATCTATGATCATCGACCAAATTAAAGCCGCCAAAGTTGACGCCATGAAACAACGCAACGATGCCGCCAAGGGAATTTTATCGCTTCTTGCGGATCGTTATTTGTTACAAGCCATTGAAGCAAAAGCCAATGGAAAAGAGATTGGTGATGTTGAAATGACGGCGATTTTAATGAAGGTTGGTAAAGAGCTTGACGATGAACGTGCTACTTATTTAAACAATGGAGCCAAAGATCGCGTTCAAAACATTGATGCTCAAATTGCTGTCCTCAAACAATTTCTTCCAAAACTACTTTCGGAAGCTGACATCCGTGTGGAAATTAGTAAACTAGCTGACCAATCTTTACCCAGCATTATGAAACACTTTAAGACCAATTTTGCTGGTAAAGTTGATATGGGTTTGGTGAATCAAATCGCCAAGACCAAATAGCCAGATAGGGGTGTAGTTGAATGGCACAACTACGGTCTCCAAAACCGTCGATGGGGGTTCGATTCCCTCCGCCCCTGCCAAATCGATTGAAAACCACTTCGGTGGTTTTTTATTTATGAAAAAACCTATTCAATTATTTTTACAAGACCATCAATATCCTTTTCAAGGCATTTCCCATACACGTCCCAATGCGCGAGCGATGCTAGAGAATGAAGCGGGATTGTTCGCCTTCAATCATATCCTTGCGGATGATAAATTTGGTCATCGTGATTATCTAGAAACCTTGGGTGGTGGTATCGATCCAGGTGAATCCTTAACCACCGCAGTGGTAAGAGAAGTTGAAGAAGAATCAGGTTTATTAAGTGAAGTGGTCATGCCGATTGGTGTCATTGAAGATGCATATCATCTTATTCAACGTAAGAATCTCAATCATTATTTTTATCTGAAAGTGATCGGTGTGGGTCACATCCGTTATACGGTACAAGAAAAAAACCTTATTCATGGATTAAAATGGTTGTCATTAGCGGATGCCAAAGCCTGGTATCAACGATTACCAAATCAAGGGATTGCCCAATTAATAAAACAAAGGGAATTACCGGTTATTGAATGGATGATAGACTGGTTCAACACGCAATCTCATAAATGAGTTTGCTTTACTTTAGGCCAATAAATTAGTAAGATAAAACAGCACATCATGGCGATCGTGGTGAAGTGGTTAACACACCTGACTGTGAATCAGGCATGCGTGGGTTCGAGCCCCATCGGTCGCCCCAATTTGCCTAAAAAGACCGCTTCGGTCTTTTTTAATTTAAAGCGAAAGCTATCTAAAGTAAGGGTGTGTTATATTGTACAAGATGAAAAAAATGAAACGTCCACAAACGCTTGGTGAAGAAATTGCCAATGCAGTCTCCCATGGTATTGGTGCCATTTTTGGTTTGGTAGCTTTTTTTCTCATTCTTTTGGCAAGTCAAACTTGGCAAGAATATTTATCAGGCACAATATTTTCGCTGGCTATCTTTTTATTATTCATCTCATCCACGCTTTATCATGCCTTTCCTCCAAGCTTAAGAGTTAAACGTTTGTTTAAACGGTTTGATCATATTTCGATTTATCTTCTCATTGGTGCAAGTTTTGCCCCCTTATTAATCGTGGTTGCAGAACAACCCTTTGGGATTATTTTCTTTACTGTTCAATGGATCATCATTATCTTAGGTATAGTATTTAAAGCCGTATTTATCGATAAACTTCAAGTCTTTCATGTGGTGATGTTTTTGTTACTAGGATGGTCAGCTTTGTTCATCATGGGTCAGTTTGAACGCTTACCGACAACAGCTTTTTATTTGACGGTTTGGGGTGGCATTGCCTATTCATTAGGCGTTGTATTTTATGCCAGTAGTCGGAAATTTAAGTACGCCCATTTTGTTTGGCATCTTTTTGTTTTAACCGGCGTAGTGCTCCATTTTATCGCTAATTATGGATTTATTTACCTTTAACGAAAAGCGCAACAATTCTTTAAATTAGGCGTATAATTTTTTTCGGTGATTGGTGGTAACAAACATGATTTCACAAATTTTAAGCGAAAATGACTATAACTTAATGTTTGGCTTAACCGTTATTTTGTTAACGGGTTTAGCATTTGGCAAACTTTCTAAATTTCTTAAAATCCCAAATGTAACTGGGTATTTATTAGGTGGTTTTATTATCGGCCCAGGATTTTTGAGATTATTTTTCCCTGATTTTAATGGTGTCATCGGAGAAGACTTTATTCATAGTCTTAAAATTATTGCTGATATCGAACTTGCATTTATTGCCTTTTCAATCGGTGCAGAATTTAAATTAGAATATTTAAAGCGTCTAGGTCCTGCCCCTGTCATCATTGCATTTTTAGAATCATTTTTTGCAGTTATTTTTATCACGATTGGTTTATTAATGTTTGGATTCCCGCTTTATATTGCCCTCGCTTTTGGGGCTGTTGGTGGGGCAACTGCACCTGCAGCGACCGTGATGGTCACTCGCCAATACAAAGCCAAAGGTCCATTAACAGAAATGATTTATTCGGTGGTTGCCATTGATGATGCAAGTGGTTTGATCTTCTTCGGCATCGTCACGGCGATTATTAAAATCTTAACTGGACAAAGCTCTGGATCAATCGCTTGGTTAATTGCCTTGCCGGTATTAGAAATTATTGCATCTATCATTATGGGTTTAATTTTAGGTTATGTCTTAAAAGTATTAACGAATTGGTTTACAGGCAGAGGTAATCGAATTTCACTCGTCATCGCCTTACTCTTTCTATCAATTGGCGTCGCTCGTTTTGTGAATTATGAATTAGGATTTGGTTTATCAAGTCTTATGGCTGGTATGGCAATGGGCACGATCTATACAAACACCTCAAAACACGTCGATGCCGTCATGCCATTAGTCGAAAGAATTACGCCCCCTTTCGTGATTATGTTTTTTGTCTTATCGGGTGCCGATATTCAATTATCCAACTTTAGTTTGGCAGCATTAGCAATCCTTGCGATTTATCTCGTGTTCCGGGTTGGAGGAAAAATCTTTGGTAGTTATCTCGGAGCAAAAGTTTCTAAAGCAGGTAAAAATGTAGAAAAGTATTTGGGTTTTGGTTTGCTGCCTCAAGGGGGGATTGCCCTTGGACTATCCATCTTGATGTTAGATATTATTCCTGCTTCGTTGGGACTTGAATATGATGGAGGTTTATTAAGAGTGGTCGTCATTGGTGCGGTCTTTGTTTCTGAAGTATTTGGCCCAATTTTATTAAAAGAAGTTTTAATTCGTTCTAAAGAAGCTAGCGTCACGAAGTGATAAAATAAGGA
>JBEDGE010000041.1:0-3093 GCA_041174805.1 Bacillota bacterium | reverse complement strand
GATCAGGACTACAAAAGTATATTTTAATAATAAGTCCATAAAATCATCACTAAGATAAATCAAAACATATCCTAAACTAAGATGAGCGGTTGTCACCAGCACAATCATTACCAGTGCAGGCAGTAAGGGAAACATGGTGCCATGAACCAATAGCATAGTGAACCAAATCAGAAGTAACGAAATTACACTACCTAAAAGTGCACCGGCTACTTTTGCGATTAAAAGAATGATCGGTGAGGTTGGTGACACTAACACAGCCTTCATGGTTCCTTCTTGTTTCTCATAATAATAAGCAGCAGCCAACAAGATGATTGCCATTAATCCACTATCGAGCATGAGGATTTGCGGCAATAATGCATTGGCTTCCGCCTCACTAACAAGAATGATGATGACCAGCCAAATGATACTGACTAACAAACCAAAAAAGGTAATTTTATAACGCCATAAGCGAAGGATTTCACCCTTCAATAATGACCAAAATTTATTCATGTTTTTTTCCGGTTATCTCGATAAAAATTTTATCGAGTGACGTTTCTTGAGAATGCAGGGTAATGATGCGATTCTCTTTTAAAATAGTTTGAAATAAGCTGTGATTTGATAATCCATCCAATGGCAAGACCATTGATTTCATTTGGTTGTTTTCGGTATATTCAAGTTTTACTTCACGACGACCATATTTTAATTTTAGGGATTTAGGTGTGGCCGTCTCAAGGAGTTTGCCGTTAGCAATAAAAGCAACTTCATCGCATAATTCCTCAACATCGCCCATTAAATGAGTTGTAATCAGAATTGTTTTACCCTTTTTCTTTTCTTCTAAAATCATATCTTTAATGATTCTTGCGTTGCTAGGGTCTAATCCGTTGGTCGGTTCATCTAGAAATAATACTTGGGGATCATTTAACAAAGCTTTGACAAAATTAAGACGCATCTTCATGCCTTTAGAAAATTGTCCAACTGGCTGGTGAATGGATTCCCCTAGACCGACGCGCACAAGTAATGCGCGATAATTTGTTTTCTTTTTATAAAGGGATGCAAAATATTTTAAGTTTTCATCTGCAGTCAACTTGTTAAAGTGAACGGGCATTTCAAAACCCACACCAATATCCTCATAAAAGGATTGTTGTAGAGATTTTAAAGACTTTCCTTTAAATAAAACGCTACCTTCGTAACCTGGCAACAATTTGATGAGTACTTTTTGGGTGGTTGATTTTCCCGCTCCTGAAGGTCCAAGTAATCCAAAAATTTGACCTTCTTGAATGTTTAAATTTAAATCTTTAACCACGTAATCATTTTTTACGCTGTAACGATAATTAAGTCCTCGAATTTCGTATAAATTTGCCATCGTTTATTCCTCCTTAGGAAACACGATTGTTTCTAACATTTCAAAGGACTGTTGATAATCCTTAATTAATGCATCTGCTGCTTTATGTCCAAATAGTGCAGATTGGTACCCTAAAATTAAGTAATACAATGTTCGCCAAAATTGATCTGGATTGACTGAAGGATGCATTCGTTTGATGTCCGCTTTTGTAAATGGAGTAGGTGGAATAGGTGGCAATTGAGGTTGTTCAAGGATTGCAAATTTAAAAATACCAGGATATGTTTTTTCTAAATTAAATTTAGCAACTTGAATTTCTTTGAGGGTTTGAATGAAGGATTGATTTTGTAGTACAGGTTTCTTTAGATTCATTAATTGGAGATTGGCAAAATTTAAACAAGCTTTATAAAGTTTATCCTTGGTTCCGAAGTGATGAAATAATAATGGTTTTGAAACCTGGGCTACTTTCGCTATGTTAGACATCGAAGCCTTGGATTTACCAAATTCCCCGAAAACAACAAAGCCCGCCTTGATAATGGATAATTGACTATCACTTACTTTCATGTACATAATCATACTGACCGAAAAGGTCAGTGTCAATCTATGCTTAAGTTTTGGATGTTAGAAAGGTATAATTAAGTTGTTTATGATAGATAGTAAAAGCGTATTTCAACGCTATGAGAAGAAGTTCATCCTCACGCGTGAACAGTATGAAAGAATTTTAATTTCGATTAAACGAAATATGACTTTTGACCCATTTTGCAAAGGTGGCAAAACCTATCATTTAAGAAATGTTTACTTTGACACCCCAGACCATCAATTAATCTCGATGTCTTTGTTAAAACCAGACTTCAAGGAAAAATTGCGCATCCGGAAATATGGGACTCAAGGAGATCAGACGAATATCGTTTTCCTTGAAGTCAAAAGAAAAATTAAAGGTGTTGTCACAAAACGTAGAGCGTCATTAACGCTTGATGAAATTGAACAATTTATGCAACAAGGTGTTATTCCTCAACGAGATAGTTTTTATGACCAACAAATTCTTAAAGAATTAAAATACATGACTCAAATATATCAATTAAGGAAAGCATTCTTTATTGAATATGATCGATTGGCATTTTTTGATAAAAAAGATCCTGAATTTCGGGTAACGTTTGACCATCAGATTCATACGCGTTATGATAATTTTGATTTTGAAAGCAAGGTAAAAGGCACACTTTTACTCGCTCAAGATATGGTGCTCATGGAAGTGAAGGTTGGCGAGGCAATGCCTCTATGGTTTGCCAAAACCCTCGCACGCTTGAAAATTTACCTGAACACCTTTTCAAAATATGGCAAGGCTTATGAAAATAGCCTAGCAAAGGAGATTGGCAACGATGTTTGACAATTTAAATACGCAGTTAGATAGTTTAGTCGCCATCGCACTCGTGGTGATGATTTCGTCTGTGATTCTTGGGATTGCCCTTGCTTATTTTTATATGTTTATTAAAAGAGAAGATGGATACGTTTCCGATTTCCCGTGGACCATGGCTATCATGCCACCAGTGGTAGCAGTCCTGATTATCATGCTCGCGAATAACCTTGCTGCCGGTATTGCGGTTGGTGGTTTATTTGCCTTAACTCGCTTTCGTTCCAATCAACGTAATACAGAAGATATTGCCTATGTCTTATTAACCGTTGTTATCGGAGTCATCGCCGGGACTGGTTATGTTGCCTTTGCTTTAATCTTCACCTTATTTATGATGGCCGTCATCCTTGTGTTATATTTTTTAAGA
>JBEDGE010000040.1:0-2586 GCA_041174805.1 Bacillota bacterium | reverse complement strand
GTACTTGTCCGTTATCCATCAAGAAGGTGTTGGTATGATTTAATCCTGTTCCAGCTGAAATAGCTAATTTTGCATTCGCAACCAAATGGACATATTCACCTTTCATCGGTAGATAATACTTAGGTTTTAATAAGCTAATAAAAGTTTTGATATCTTCTTCTTGCGCATGCATACCTCTAATTTGTTTACGTGTAATATTCGTTACTTTGGCACCTGTTTGATAAATTCCATCAACCGCATCGGTTGCAAGGACTTCAAAGGCTGGAGCAGATGGGCAGGCAACAATAAAACTGTCTTGATCACTTAAAACAAATGTTTTATCCTCATTTGCATTGTTAGCAAGTTCATCCATCTTCTTGTAAACTTTTTCCCCTTGGCCCATCATGATAATCACTTCATCTCGGATGGCTGTTCTTAAGTGATTTTCTCGAGATATGACTTTTTCCTTGGGTAAATATAAACTACCTAAATCAACAAATGTTTTAATATAGTTTTCAGTTTCTTGATCATAGAAAATAATCTTTTTATTTTGTTCAATTGAAAATTTTATGACTTCTTCAAGGTTGTAGACAGATTGATTATACATGGCGATAAAAATACGCCCCTGTGCCATTTGAAAGGGAAGAACCAAGTGATCTTTAAGACGATGATTAGGTGAGCAATAACCAGGCCGATCTGCAGAAACACTTTCAGTCAGGAGTAAAAGGGTTTCTTTTTCAGCTATTTTTGCTAAAGCATTTAAATCATGTTTGTAATTTTTACTCGTGTTGTACTCAACAATAAAGTCTCCAGAATAGACGATATTGCCATAGGGTGTATCAATTGAAAATCCACAAGAATCCATCACACTATGAACTGTTTGAAAGAAATGAAAATGATATCCTGCGATGGTAATATGACTCGTTGGTTGGATTAATTGCTCTGTGAAATTGACGGTTAAACGATTTTCAGATGCGAATTGTTTCAAAAGCGCTAAAGTTGCTTTGGTTCCATAAACGGGTGCAGGTGCTTTTGTATAGAGATAAGGTAGTGCCCCAAACTGGTCGTCATGACCATGGGTGACGATGTATGCACGAAGACGATGACGATTTTTTACGAGGTAATCAAAATTTGGAATGATTGCATCAATACCAGGGTTGCTACGATCGGGATATTTTAAACCAGCTTCAATAACAAAAAGATCTTGATCGAGTTCAATCCCAAGCATGCACTTACCATGCTCATCTAAACCACCAAGGGCAAAAACGCGGATTTTAAAAGACATATACGTCCTGATGATTTATGAATTTCATAGATACCACACTATTATACAAATCAAAACTGAGGATGCAAACAATTATTTTGCAAATTCCTTATGAGACAGAGCAACGCGACCTTTTTCGTCAATTTCAGTAACTTTAACTTTAATGCGTTGTCCTAATTTAACGACATCTTTTGGATGTTCCACACGTGTATTCGCTAATTTAGAAACGTGGACCATGCCATCCGTGTCGCCAAAGAGATTCACAAAGACACCATAGGCTTCAATGCGGACGACTTCACCTTCGTATACTTCACCAATTTTTGCTTCACGGGTAATAGCCTCAATCATTGAAGCGGCGCGAGTAATGGGTTCTCTGTCTTGGTGATAGATCATCACTCGACCATCTTGTTCAATATCGATCTTTACACCATTGCATTTTTCAATAATTTCGTTGATGACTTTACCACCGGCACCAATGACATCACGAATCTTATCGACTGGAATTCTTAATTGTTGTAATTTTGGAGCATATTTGCCAACTTCAGTACGTGGTGTACTAATGAGTTTTTCCATACGTTCGCGAATAAACGTTCGTGATTTTAAAGCAGCTGCAAGCGCTTCTTCAATCACTTGTCGGTTGATACCACGAATCTTAATGTCCATTTGTAAAGCAGTGATACCTTTTTTAGTACCAGCGACCTTAAAATCCATATCACCAAAGTGATCCTCTAATCCTTGGATATCGGTGAGAATGGTATAAGGATGCTTACCATCGAGCGGACCAGAAGTAATTAAACCCATTGCAATCCCAGAAACCATTCCAGAAATGGGAACACCAGCTGCCATTAACGCCATCGATGAGGCACAGATACTGGCTTGGGATGAGGAACCATTCGATTCCAAAACTTCAGATACAACACGGATGGTGTAAGGGAAAACTTCTTCTGAAGGAATGACATAACTCAAAGCTCTTTCGCCTAAAGCACCATGACCGATTTCTCTACGGCCAGGGCTGCCCATTCTTCCAACTTCGCCAACAGAGAAAGGTGGGAAATTATAATGGTGCATGAAACGTTTTTTATCTTCATCTGTTAAATTATCGATAATTTGGACGTCATTTAAGGATGCTAACGTTACAACGGATAAAACTTGGGTTTGACCACGTGTAAATAATGCAGAGCCATGAACTCTAGGCAATAAATCAACTTGGGTATCAAGCGGGCGAATTTCATCTACTTTACGACCATCAGGTCTAATTTTTTCTTCTGTAATTAAACGGCGAACTTCTTCCGAAATGATAGTTTCTAAAATCATTTCTACTTCTTTGAGCGCTTTTTCTTGCT
>JBEDGE010000039.1:0-4380 GCA_041174805.1 Bacillota bacterium | reverse complement strand
AATCCGCATACGAGAGCGTCACTGGCTGTAATGTTTCACTCGTTGTAGTGTTGCCGCTACTGGATGGGGTTCCCCCACATCCAGCAAGGACAAACAAGGCTACAACGGATAGTTTGGCTTTATGTTTCACTATCCACGGCCTCCTTTAGCTATTGTAATTCGCGTAGACGAGTACTTCTGAGATTAAGTATGTACCTGGTAATGAGATTTTATCACCACCGAGGTTTCCTAAGTCTAATTCAAGCTTCACATTCGTTAATGGATTGACCACTTCAAAGGAAACTGTAAAGACGTAAGGTGAGTCAGCAGTGACACGGAAGTCAACAAATTTTTCTGGAAGAATCGAAGCATAACCTGCACCTGGAAGAACAATATTAAAGCGTAGATCGCGTGTAACAGAACTTGTTAAAGCAATTTTCACTTCATATTTACCTTGGGCAAGAGTTGGGAAAGTATAGAAATAATGAGGTTGATGAGCAGCGCCGCCTAAAGCAGGAACTTCGATGGAAGCACCACCATTAACGCCACGCGTCATCGCACCACCGTTTTCGGTAAAAAAGGTGTGGCCGCCCAAGATTGTTTCCATGTCGCCATTGTAAAGAGTGGGTATCGATTCAGACCCCTCTTTTAAACTAACATTATCGATATAAACGCTTATCGGTGTACCACCTTCAGCAATAGCAGGTACACCCTTACCGAATTCAAATGCAAGTTTTTCGGTATCATTTAGATTTGCACCTACTGTTGATACTGTTTTTGAGTAGGTTTGTTTTACGGTAGTAACAATAGTTTCAGGACTTTGAGTATGGTTAGTCCATATGTTTTGACCAAAAATATTTGGTGTAATTGTAATTGATTGGGAGGCGTAAGCTTCAAAAGTTAAGGTATATGTTTTACCGACTTCTAAATCTAAAAATGGACTTACACCAGGTATGCCGGCTAAAGATTCACTGTCTTGAACAATTTGCAAATGGTAACTCGATGCTGTTGCACCAGGATCCCAAGATTGAGGATATGGTGCATATTTTGAGATTGTTATTTTAAATTCACCATTAACAATTCCAGAAGAGGTTGTTGCAACCCCTTCTTCACTATATGCTCTCCAACCTGAAAGAGAAAAATCATTATTCGCTACTAAAGAGGGTTCATCTAAACGTTGCAAGCGGACTTCTTCAAAATATATGGTTCCGTTTGCAAAACCATCTTGACTGCCCAATTCTAGAACGACTTTTACAGCAGCACTCGCCTTTGTAACGGTAAATACGAAATCTTGGATTGAGCTAGTTGTACCAAGTTCTAGACCATTTTTTCTTGCATATTCATTCCATGGATTTCCATAACCAATACCAACACTAATTTTACGAGCAGTTGTAGCAGAAGCTTTAACAGATAATCGATAGGTTGTTCCTTCAACTAAATTGACATTTTCTTGGAACAATTGAACTGCCCAAACGGCAGAACCACCTCCAGTAATGGTTAAGGCAATTAAATCTTGAGCAAAATTAACACCACCATCAACAATTGGTGCATTTTCTCCGGTTTGTGACCATGTATCCCAATTTTCCCAACCATCAATAAAACTACCATTTCTCAATAAGTTTTCATTCTTGAAAGCGAGATTTACCACATTAACAATCGTTTCTGCTGTGGCTTCATTTCCAGCTGCGTCTTCAACAGAATAATTGACCGTATATACAGCAGGAGCACTCGTGTTAACTGCATTCACAACAGCGTTATTACTGTCTAAAATTTCTACTGCGATGGCATCGGTTAAATCACCATCAACAATGTCTAAAGCGGTGACACCATTTAATGGATCATAAGTTGAACCGACTAATACACTCACTGAACTCACGACACCAGAGAAGTTTGGAGCGGTCACATCTGGACCAGCGGTCGCTTCTTCAATCGTGATGTCGTCAAAATACATCGTTGCATCGACTTTTTGACCACTCACAGTTCCTAATTCAAATAAGATACCACCGCGTTGATTGTCTAAACGATGGGTGAAGGTATAAGAATAGGTTGCCCATTCCGTACCGATGGTTCTAATTTCTGGTTGACCAGGTTTGAAATCAACAAACCAAGGATCAGAGGTTAACAATTCACCAGCATTTAAATTAATCGGTTTAACAACACTGGATTTTGCTCTAAAGCTAACTTCATACGTCGTATCAATTTCAAAAGGAACATTCATTTGTCCAAAGCGTGGAGCATAGGCAACAGGACTTGCGACGACCACAACTTTTAATGCGCCATCTTCAGTATCAAATTCAATACTTGATCCACTTACGTTATAGACAACACTTGGATCAGTCCATCCAGCCGTACCTAGAGAGAAGTCTGGATTGAGTAACATGCCACCTGTTGATTCGGGTTGTTGTACCGTTACATTTCTAAATTTTGTGGCAACAATGGTTCCAGATTGCACGCGATATTGGACCGTGTGAACACCCGTTCTGGTGGTGTCTAAAGCACCGGTTGTCGTATTAACTGCAGTTGAAATTGAAGACAATGTAATGCTGGACGTAAAGTCTTGACCGTTATTTCCGGTGGCAGTGACGCCAGTTAGAAAATTAAAATCAACGTCAAATTCTACGGAGACATCATTTGCACCCGTAATGGTAATTGAGCTTAAAGTTATTGTACTTGTTGAACTCGTTTGGCTACTTGAACTTGGTGTACCACACGCTGCAAGCACAAGTGCTGCTAGGGTGATGGTAAGACCTTTCCAATAATGTTTCATCAATAAATTCCTTTCATGATGATGAAGAGTGAACAATGTTTCCCTACTCAAATCAATTTATTGTTGCTGGATGACCTCCTTTTAATAAAACTTCTATCTCGCTATATCGTTTTTGCCGAATTGCTAGTGCCTGTTCACCCTGAATAAGCGAACCTTGGATGACAATAGGTTGGTTTTGTTTAGGTAACATCAATCGATAACCAACAACAAGAAGTGCCTTATCGGTTGCCTTGATTGGTTCCGTGATAAGCAGGCGAATTTTTGTAGTAGCAAATAATGTGGTTTCGATTTTTCCATCTTTGAAATAATCTAATGGAATCGCTGGCTGAACTTGAAATTGAAGTTTGCCTTGAGGATAGGTGAATAAGTTGGTGCCTAACAATAGTCGTTTCCACATGGAAATTACTTCTGCTGTTGAACCCGACAATCGCGCATAAAATCCTTGACCATGTTTAGATGAATCTGGATTATTTGTCGTAGCGATAAACGATGAATTTTCTAATGGTGATCGACCATATACTTCAGGTTTCATAAAGCAGGTGAGGCCATGTTGCATCGCTTCAAAGAATGAAGGATAAGCTTCTGCTTTTAGTAATCCAAGCATGTATTTATAAGTCATATGTAAGAAAGCAGATTCTCGTTCTAACCAACCTGGTGTAAAGGCACGAATGCGACCAATTTCCATCGATTGTTGATCCAATGGAGCACTGGTTTTATAAATTTTTAATGGGGCATCATACAGGGGTGATTGTTGAATAGCAGTATAAAGTTTGCTTGCTTGTTGCGGGGTCAAGAATCCGTTGGAGAGCATTCTTGCGGGTGCTTCTAAAAAGTGAGGCAAAGGTGAACGTTTGAATGACTTTGCTCGAACCGTTTGCAACGCATTTGCATTTGCTTTGGGTAGTAGATCATATCGATCAACTTCATAGACAAAATAGGTGTAAGGAATTGGATGAATTTTTAGTAAACGATCCATTGAATTTTCTAAAGTCTTAGCCATATGACTTAACAAACTTTGAATTATATCTGTACTTATCGTCGTGGTCGTTAAAGGGGCTTTAAGTTGGTCGCGATAGGTTTCTAATGCATCCATACGCTTCGACCATTGATCGAATAAATTAGAATCTTTAATACCTAAGATCGATGTGATAAGGGTTTTTAATGGAGAAAGAACTTCAAGATTAATGAGTTTTTGTTTTTGTAAAAAATGGACGATTCTTTTGAGCTCAAGCATTTCTGAAACGCCAGAACCAAATAAACCTGGAATCCCATTCATCGCATCGTTCCATCCCGGTCTTTCAGCTTCATACATCAACCCGAGTGAATCAGGATCTAATTGCGAAAATTTATTCGTGACTAACGTGATTAATTTTCCAAATAAGGAAGTTGTTGCATCTTCACCATTGGCAAGCTTTAACCATCCGCGTTGCGGTAAACCATGATCATGATGAACCGCATGATACTGACGAACTTTACCATTCTTTAAAATATATTTTTCATCACGTTTTAATACATGCGCAGGTGACAAGAAATAACGATGTTTTTGTTGAAGTAAGGATTCAACTTGATCGGGATAAATATCCAAATAAGTTTCAATTAAATCTAAGAAGTAAGTAAAGTGGTCTCCCCAATAT
>JBEDGE010000038.1:0-8084 GCA_041174805.1 Bacillota bacterium | reverse complement strand
ATTTGAGCCTTTAACATTTGCATTGCTTTTTCTTTGTTCTGCAATTGACTTCGCTCAATTTGACATGAGGCTACTAGACCCGTTGGAATGTGAGTAATACGAACTGCACTTTCTACTTTGTTGACGTTTTGACCACCAGCACCACCCGAGCGATAAGTGTCGATACGTAGGTCTTTATCTTGAACCTCCACATCGACTTCATCCACGATATCAGGAATCACATTGACGGATGCAAAAGAAGTATGGCGACGATCATTGGCGTCAAATGGAGAAATTCGCACCAGTCGATGCACACCTTTTTCTGATTTGAGTGAACCGTAAGCCCTTGCCCCTTTAATCATCATCGTTACACTTTTAATGCCAGCTTCTTCTCCGGCCAAGTAATCCAGCATTTGCACTTGGAACTTATTCGCCTCAGCGTATCGAACATACATGCGATAAAGCATATTCGCCCAGTCATGACTTTCTGTGCCGCCTGCACCAGGGTGGATTTCTAGGATTGCATTGAGACTGTCAAATTCACCTGAGAACAGGACCAATTCTTGAACTTGTTTTCCTAATTTTTGCAGGCCACGGAGTTCCGTTTGAAAACTCGCCATCAAGGATTGATCGGATTCCAAAAAAGGAAGTAGATCAAGTAAAGCTTGATAACTTTGTTGTAGTTTTTCTAGGGATTCAACAAAAAACTTTTTTTCATTCATTCGTTGAATGACAGCTTTAGCTTGGCGTTGGTGATCCCAAAAGTGAGGACCATCCATTAAGGCTTCGTCGGCTTGAATATGCGCTTTTAATTGAACCAGGTCAAAGAGATTCACTGACTTGCTGAATCAGGACAGCTAAGTCATTTAACTCCGACTTTAACAAACTTAAATCAATCATGGACTATGCTCCGATTTTCTTTGGATCTAATTGAATCGCTGAAGGTTTGGGTTTAACTTCTAGTTTAGCTGTTAGCATGGACCCAACGAATTCAACTGCAATCTTTTCGTTTAATTCTTTAAACATCTTGAACCCTTCGTTAACATAGTCCTGCAATGGATTACTTTGAGCATAACTTCGTAAGTGAATACTTTGACGCAGATGGTCCATCGCATCAATATGTCGAGGCCAATTCATATCAATAATTTTTAGTAAAACTTGTCTTGGTAAACCTTTGACAACTTCGGCAGGCCATTCCTTGATTGCCTCTTTATAACGGTTGATTAACAAAACCGTCACATCTTCGGCAACTTCTTCAACAGGAGATTCACTGAATGCTTTGGCATTAATGGTGCCTTCTGCTAGGAAAATAGGCTCAAGCATTTTCTTTAATTTTTCACCATCAATCGCTTTGGTACGATCCTCTGGATTAATTGCACGTGTGGCAAAGGAATTTCCAGCATTGGTAAAGGCTTCATTAATGATATCGGTGACATCACTCGCCATTAAAATTGCATCACGTTTTCGATACATGACACTTCGTTGTTTTGCGAGAACGTTGTCGTAATCTAAAACGTTTTTACGAATATCAAAATTTTGGCCTTCAATCCGTTTTTGAGCGCCCGTAATCGCATTCATCAATAAACGATTTTCAATGGCTTCATCACCAAGAGATTTGAACATATTTCTTAGTGCGTCCGAACCAAATCGCACCATCAAATCATCATCAAGAGAAACAAAGAATCGAGAGTAACCAGGATCACCTTGTCTACCTGAACGACCACGTAATTGGTTGTCGATTCGGCGCGCTTCATGTCGTTCAGTACCGAGCACACATAATCCACCAAGGGCTCTTACTTCATCATCAATTTTAATATCCGTACCGCGACCCGCCATGTTGGTGGCAATTGTTATGCTACCCTTTTCACCAGCGCGTCTAACAATTTCTGCTTCGGAAGCATGGTTTTTTGCGTTTAATACAAAATGTTGGAGACCTTCATTTTTTAACAATTTAGATAATTCTTCCGAAGCCTCAACAGACGGCGTACCAATTAACAAAGGTTGTTTCTTTTCATGCCGTTGCTTAATTTCGTTTAGGATTGCTTTTAATTTTGCTGTCTTAGAAGCAAAGATTAAATCAACATCATCGTGCCGACGAATTGGCACATTTGTAGGAATACTAACAACCTTCATATTATAAATTTTGATGAATTCTTCTTCTTCGGTTTTTGCAGTTCCCGTCATCCCACCAAGTTTTTTATAAAGACGGAAAAAGTTTTGATAGGTAATGGTCGCCATGGTAATGGTTTCCGCTCTAAATTTTGCATCTTCCTTTGCCTGAATTGCTTGGTGAAGCCCATCTGAAAATTCTCTTCCCTTTAAAATACGACCCGTAAATTGGTCAATTATTTGGATGTTTTTTTCAGGATCGACCAAATAATCAACATCACGAACCATGATGAAATTAGCCTTTAACGATTGATGAATACGGTGAACTTTTTCTGAGTGTTCTGGAGAATAAAGGTTTCGAATGTTGAAGGCCATTTCAGCAAGGTTCGCACCAGAATCGGTAAGACTAGCAGTTTTTGATTTAACATCAATTGTAAAATGTTTGTCCTTCTTTAATGATTTTACAAATCGATCATATTTGACAAATTCAGCTTGAGACGTTTTTGCACCACCAGAAATGATTAACGGTGTTCTTGATTCATCAATAAGAATGGAGTCAGCTTCATCGATAATGGCAAACGGTAGTCCTCGCAAAACGCGTTGTTTGATATTGCCAGTCATATTGTCGCGAAGGTAATCAAAACCTAATTCAGAGTTGGTTGAGTAGGTGATATCGCATTGATAGGCCAATTGCTTTTCTTCAGGTGATTTATCTCTTAAGTTAACCCCAACGGTTAGTCCAAGGAATTGATAAATGACACCCATCCATTCGGCGTCACGTTTAGCGAGATATTCGTTAACGGTGATGACGTGAACACCTTGACCTGATAATGCATTAAGATAAACGGCCATCGTTGCCGTTAAAGTTTTACCTTCTCCAGTTCTCATTTCAGCAACGTTACCACCATGTAATACCAATGCACCGATGATTTGAACTTTAAACGGCGTCATTTTTAAGGTTCTGGTTGCAGCTTCTCGAGCAACAGCGAACGCTTCATATTTAATGTCATCCAAGGTTTTGCCTTGTTTTAATAAATCTCGAAAATAAATAGTTTTTTGCTTTAAAGCTTCATCCGATAAGGCTTTAACTTTATCGGCAAATGCCAAAACTTGATCTGCTTCTTTAGAAAGCTTTTTAAGTTGTCTTTCTTCAATTCTGAAGATTTTTTCTAACCATGCCATATTTCTTGTTTCCAATTCCTTATTTTATCATTTTTAGATTGCCTTGTAATCTCTATTTTTTCTTGTTTTTTTCTTGCCAAGACGAAGATTTTGACATGATTGATTGAAATTGGTTTTAATAGACCGATCATCGCTTTTAAGGTTTCTCCAGTTGTCATGACATCATCCACCAAACAAATTCGTTTAGGCATGCTTATGCCTTTTTTAAGGGTTATAACTTGCTGTATGCCCCGACGATCGGCACCTTGTTGTTCTGACTGTCGATAAGGTCGATTTTTTTCAAATAAAATTAACAAAGGTAAACCCACAGATTTGAATATTTCAACCAGCGGATGAAAACCTCTTTGAATTAAATCATTCTCGTGAGTAGGGGCGAGGACGAATGTATATTGAAAATATTTAAGTTTTAAGTAGCGATTGTGTTGGTTTAAGAAAACTGGACCCAATTCAACATCCAAATTGGATTTAAATTGATAAATCATCTTTTGAAATACCGGCCCATAATCAAACAATGATTCAATTGGAATGCCTTGCCAACGTTCGATACGGTGATGCCATTCAATGTATTGATAACACGATCGACATAATAAAGGTCCGTGTATGAGATGCCATACATGCATCGGTTCAAAAATACGAAAGCAATATTTACAAATAGGCATTCGCAATGGTTATTTTTTCCTGTGCAGCTTTCATTTCGGGTGTAACTTTATTAACCAATAAAATGACTTTTCCATTCGGATCCATTTTTTTACGACCAACCCTGCCCGCCATTTGGATAAGGGTAGATGTTGAATATAAGGGATGATCCGCCATAAAGATAATCACTTGCAAACCAACCATGGTAATCCCCCTTTCTAAAATAGAAGTAGTAATGAGAACACCTGATATTTTTTTCTTAAAATCTTCCACAATTGATTCCCTTTGTTCGATCGTGGAATACGCCAAGGAAACATCTTTCATAAATATGTTAAGCCATCGATATAACAATTGACCAATCGCAATCGTTGGTACAAATACAAACACAGGTTTTTTTTCTTTATTCATCTGATAAAGTAATTCGACAATCGTAAACCACTTTATAAAAAAAGGATGAATTTTATTTTGCAATGACGGTATTGGAAATCCATGAAATCGTTTAAACAATTGAAAAACTTTTCCGCCATCGTTTTTAAATTGGTTGAGTTCATCACGAGTGAAGGTCGCTGATAAATAAATGATGATTCCTTTTGTTGCTCGTTTTACCATCGCCTTAAGGACGGGGTCTCCAGCAAAAGGAAAAGCATCAACCTCATCAAAAATTAAGACATCAAAATATTCTTCATATCGATACATTTGATGCGTGGTTAAAATCACCAAATCTCCTTCTAAAATGCTTGAACTTCCACCAAATACGCCAACAACGTCGATGGTAGGAAATACTGCTTTGAAACGAGGGATTAATTCGATAACCACATCTTTTCTAGGAATCACAAAACCAATACGTTTTCCTTCTGCAAGTGCAATTTGAATTAAGCCAAATACAATTTCAGTTTTTCCACTCCCGGTAACCGCATCTACCATCGCGGATTGGTTGTTTCGATAACAATCGATAAGACCGTCAGAAATATTTTGTTGTGCTTCGGTTAAGGCATATCCGAGTTGAATTCTTACAGCGATAGGATGGCGGGGTTTGGGTTGCCAAGGCTCTTGTTGAAATTGAATACAAGCACGACAATAAGGCAAACCATTTCTTAAGCCTATTTTGAATGGATCGTGATTGAAACAACGTGGACAAGTGTATGCGTTCACATCCTTTAATAGGATGGATTAAAACTTATCGGAAGTGCTTTTTTTCGTAATCAGCGATGATATCAAGCCTTGTTTGGTGTCGACCACCTTCATAGGGTGTATGAATAAACATCTGAATCCGTTTTAACATTTCTTCAATCGTCATGTAGCGCGCACCAAAGGCAATTAAATTTGCATCATTATCGATTCTTGCTCGTTTCACGGCTTCATCATGGTAACCCAATGCACAGCGAGCACCCTTAACTTTATTTGCAGCAATGGATACGCCAATGCCTGATCCACAGATTAAAACGCCAAAGTCTGCTTCTTTAGCGACAACACGTTCTGCCGCACTCAACGCATATTCTGGATAGTGACAACTACCCTCATTGAAAGTCCCACCATCGATCATCATAAAACCCAGTTTAGTTAACGCATCAAATAATATTTTTTTATTAGCAAAGCCTGCATGATCACTTGCGATAATGATTTTCATATTGATAACTCCTCAATTAAGTATAGAGCAAAGCAAAACGAGTTTTACCATTAATATCTTTTAGAAAAGTCCATCTTGCCTTTGGATACATCGATAAAGTTATGTCCTGAAGAGGTTTTTCTAAAGTAGGATCGATTTCAAAAGCGAAGATACCTTTAGAAGCCATTAATCTTTTTCCTTCGTCCAAATATTGTTGGTAAAATTTCGTATTCGGTTTTGCCAACAAAGCAAGATGGGGTTCAAATTGATTAACCGATCGATCAAGTTGAGCTTCGTCTTCAACGTAGGGTGGATTACTGACAATGATGTTTATATTTTGATTGTAAGAAGTGGCCATCACTTTCAACCCATCTCCTTGAAAGAATGAAACATCAAGCTGAAGTTTTTTTGCATTGGCCTTTGCAACATTTAAAGCAGGTTGACTGATATCAGTTGCAATCATTCGCCAATGAGGTCTTAAAGATTTAAGTGCTAGCGCAATCGCCCCGCTGCCAGTGCCCACATCAATCACGTGAACATTTGAAATGTCAGGAAATAATTTACTAACAATCATCACAAGCTCTTCTGTTTCTTGTCGTGGAATTAAGACATTTTTATCAACGCCTATGGTGAGACCTAAGAAAGTGGTATAACCCAAAATATATGCTAAAGGTTCTCCATCTTTTAATCGTTGAAAATTGTTAATGAATGCTTCGTAATCAAGCATTTGACGATCAAGATTGGTTAACAGCATATCGACACTGGGAATGTGATTATGAAATTGCAGTAATTGGTGAATACCAAATGTATCAACCGCACCAATGCCGACGGATTGTAGCGCTTGTTGATAAACGGATTGAATCGTCATTCCACTCCTAGAAGTTTTTGTTGTTGATCAAAGTGGTTTAAGGCTTCTATAATGTCTTCAATTTGACCTTCCATGACGCGATCAAGTTGGTTAATCGTAAAACCGATACGGTGATCGGTGACTCGGTTTTGAGGATAATTATAGGTGCGAATTTTTTCACTTCGTTCACCGGTACCGACTTTTAATTTTCTTTCATTGCCAACTTTTTCATCAATTTCAGCTTGCTTATGTGCTTCTAATTTTGCATAAAGCATTTTCATCGCCAACTCGCGGTTTTGGATTTGTGATTTTTCAATTTGGCAAGAAACAACAATGCCTGTTGGTAAGTGGGTAATGCGAACAGCAGATTCTGTTTTGTTAACGTTTTGACCACCAGCACCTTGAGAACGATAGGTATCCACTTGAAGATCATTGGTATTGATCACGATATCGACTTCTTCCACTTCAGGCATCACGAGGACGGTTGCTGTTGATGTGTGAATGCGTCCAGAAGCTTCGGTTGCGGGAACACGTTGAACGCGGTGCGCACCAGATTCAAATTTAAGTTTGGAGTAAACCGCATCACCTTTGACCATGAAGGTAATCGTGGATTGGCCACCTGCATCGGATAACATTTGAATTTTCCAACCGTTTTTTTCGCAATATTTGGTATACATTCTAAATAAGTCGCTGGCAAAAATAAACGCTTCGTCACCACCAGCCGCACCACGAATTTCAACCACAATATTTTTATCATCATTGGGATCCTTTGGTATGAGGTGGAACTTAATTTGTTCCATTAATTTATCTTGAGCTTCGGTTAATTGTTCAACTTCGACTTTACCTAATTGTGCAATTTCTGGATCGGCATCATTTCGCATCACCAATGCATCGGCTAAATTCTTTTCATTGGTTTCAAAGGTATTAAAAAGCGTTACCACTTTATCTAGGGTCGCTCTTTCCTTTGAAAGTGACTTAAATTGACGAGAATCACTCAATACAGATTCTTGAACGAGTAAATCATCGATCGTTGTTAAACGATTACGCATCACTTTGAGGCGATTTCTTAAATTTTCTTCCATTTATGAGACCTTTCGTATTTTATCATAGGCATCGCATTTCTTAAAAGGTTTTTCTTTATTTTCCTGTTTAATCAAGCTGATAAATTGAGTATAATTAACTCAATAAAACTTTATGGCATATAAGGCACTCTATCGAACATATCGACCGAAACAATTTGCTCAAGTTGCTGGTCAACAAGCGATTGTAAGAACATTACAAAACGCTTTAATAAATCAAAAGCTATCTCATGCTTATTTATTTTCCGGACCTCGAGGGACTGGCAAAACATCTTTAGCTAAAATCTTTGCCAAAGCTTTAAATTGTGAAGTGTCTCAAAGTGAACCCTGTGGTAAATGTGAAAATTGCATAGCGCTTCAAGAAAATCGCCATCCGGATGTGATTGAAATTGACGCGGCAAGTAATAACGGTGTTGATGAAGTTCGTGATTTGATCGATAAAGTGAAATACGCCCCAATCAAGGGTAAATATAAAATTTATATTATTGATGAAGTCCATATGATGACAGCGGGTGCCTTTAATGCATTGCTAAAAACCTTAGAAGAACCCCCGTCCCATGTATTGTTTATCCTAGCAACAACCGAACCTCACAAAATAATTCCCACTATCTTAAGTCGTTGCCAACGATTTGATTTTGGCAAAGTT
>JBEDGE010000037.1:0-3280 GCA_041174805.1 Bacillota bacterium | reverse complement strand
ATGAAGGTGGTGGCACGATTCACACCGTAGAAGAAGCCACAGGCACCTATGATCCTAAAACCAAATTACCCATCACCAAAACCGTTTCCTATATTCAATTTTATGGCATGAGTTCGGACACGGCGATGACCAAAAATAATCAAGAAATGTTGAACTATCGTAGTTCAGAAGGTCGGACTGTGGAAGTACCGTATCGCGGGAAAGTTGCGGTCACCATTCAAAACATCTTAGGTGGATTACGTTCCACCTGTACCTATGTTGGTGCCAAAACCTTAAAAGAATTATCAAGAGGCACAACCTTTATTCGTGTTCAAAAACAATTTAACGACGTCTTTGCAAAGAAATAAAAGGTTATTTAAAAACGCGACGGTATAGTTCATCGATGGATGAACTAGTTTTAATCCAATTCGATAATGCATATTTTTGAAACATCGGTTGCGCTTTGAGTAACACAAGCATACTGACTTTTTGTTGGATGGCTTCAAATGCAGTGGACTGTAAAACGCGATACACGTCTTCTCGATCCATCCCTTGTAAGATCGCTTGATGAAGAATGACCTGGGTCCAATGGGTATCGTAACTTTCATCAATATGCTTTTGCATCAGTTCAGGACGAACTTCTAATTGATCAATTAATTTTGAAACTTTCGTTAACATCGTATCCATTAATGTCGTCGCATCCATGAAGACAATCCGTTCGACGGAAGAATGGGAAATATCCCGTTCATGCCATAAGGTTTGGTTTTCATTCACCGCACTTAAATACCCACGCATCAATCTTGCTAAACCCATTAAGTTTTCACTTTGGATAGGATTGCGTTTATGTGGCATTGCTGAACTTCCCTTTTGATTGTTTCCAAATGCTTCGGAAACTTCCATGACTTCTGATCGGGATAATAAACGAATATCCAAAGCAATCTTTTCAATCAACCCTGCGAGGTTCACCAAACTAAAGATGTAACTCGCGTGACGATCACGTTGGATGATTTGGGTGTGAATACCACTGGTCTTTAATCCAAGGATGGTGGCAACCTTTTGTTCATGGTCAGGCGGTAAGATCGGATATGTACCGATCGATCCGGATAACTTTAAAACTTCAACTTGTTCACTCGCGTGGATAAATTGTTTCTTTAAGCGTTGTAAATCATCAAACCATAAAACATAACGTAAACCATAGACGGTAGGTTCAGCGTACATCCCATGCGTTCTTGCCATAATGGGGGTGTGTTGATACGCATACGCTTTTGTTTTCAAGATGGTTGCAAATTGATCCATCTTTGCCAGTAAGTTTTGGTTAATGGTTTTGAAGATAAGGCTATGGGCCGAATCAATCACATCCGAGGACGTTAATCCAAAATGGAACCATCTTTTTTCTTCACCTAAGGAATCACGGCAGGATTCCACAAAAGCTAAAACATCGTGTTGCAAGATTGCTTCATGTTTTTCGATACCTTCTAAGGTAAAACGAGCTTTCAAAAGTCTTTCAAGCGTTTTAGCATCAATGATCTTTCGATCTTGAAGTGCGGTAAGCGACGCAAGTTCAACTTTTAAGTATTGTTCAAACTTAAACGAGTCAGACCACCATTGTTTCATTTCTTTTGAGGTGTAACGATCAATCATGATGGGCTTTCCTCTCTATGAGTTGTTCACGCTTTGGACCATTTGAAATAAAACGAATCGGAACGCCTAAGTGTTGTTGAATGCGATGAAGGTAGGCTTGTGCTTCTTTTGGTAAATCGGCAAAGGATTTGCAGTCTTGAATCGGTACGTTCCAACCAGGCAATGTTTCATAAATCGGTTTCACATTTGCTAAATCTTGCGCATGGGCAGGGACTAACATCGTTCGTTGGCCGTTCAGTTCATAGGCTGTACAAATTTTGATGCTATCCACCACACTCAAAACATCGAGTAAGGTGATTGCGAGTTGATTAACGCCGGTGATACGCAGTGCGTGCTTTAACATCACCACATCTAAATGACCAATACGTCTTGGTCGACCTGTCGTCGATCCATATTCATTTCCCGTTTTGCGAATGATGTCAGCAGCATCGCCAAAGATTTCCGTTGGGAAAGGCCCTTCACCCACTCGAGTTGTATAAGCTTTGACAATGCCTAATGCGTCTTGAATAAAAGAAGGTGGTAAGCCAATATCAACCGGAATACTACTTGGTGTGGGATGACTACTGGTCACAAAAGGATAGGTGCCGTGATCTAAATCCAACATCACGCCTTGAGCACCTTCAAAAAGAATTCGTTTCTTTTGTTGGTATGCTTCAAACACTTCGTAGGATGTATCGATAATAAATGGAACGATGGAAGCAATAAAATCTTTCTTCTCACGAAGATAAGTATCCACATCAAAGGTAATCCCAAGCGTTTTGGTTAATTGCAGTAATTCTACTTTGAGTCTGGCTAAATCCTTTAAAGAACCGGCGCGAATGCCAATCCGTGAGGTTTTGGTTTGATACGCAGGGCCAATTCCTTTTTGCGTCGTACCAATCTTTTGTGTGGTATTTTGTTCACTTTGGATATCGAGTTCTTGATGAAAAGGAAATAATAAATGGGCGCGATCGGAGATGCGAATTTGCGAAACCTTAAAGGGTTGTATTTCTTTTTGTAAGGCGTCGAGGCTGATCACCATACCCGTACCAAGGATGTTAATTGTGTGAGGATGAACGATCCCCGTTGGTAAAACGTGGAGCACATATTTTTGGCCATTTGCATAGACGGTATGTCCAGCATTATGACCACCTTGATAACGCACAACGTAATCAAATTGATGCGAAAGACTATCGGTGATTTTACCTTTGCCTTCATCACCAAATTGAAGACCGACGATCGATAATGTATTCATGTCCTTTATTATAATTCAACTGAAAACGAAGGAGAAAAGAAATTGTTAACTACTTCTTTTGTTTTTGAAGTTGTAAACAAGCTTGGATGAATCCCTTGAATAAAGGTCGAGCAGAAAGCGGTCTTGAGGCAAATTCTGGATGAAATTGACTCGCGATGAAGAATGGATGGTTCGTCACTTCAACGACTTCGACGAGGGTGTTGGATTGATCCATCCCAGAAAAAATCATGCCGCCATCTTTTGCAAAAGCAGGATGATAGGTGGGATTGACTTCATAGCGATGACGATGGCGTTCTGATATCACCGTTTGCCCATATAAATTTGCAACTTTAGATGATGGTTTTAATGTAACAGGTGATAAACCTAAACGCATCGTACCACCTAAGTCTTCATTCTTTTGCCGACCTCTTTGTAGATCAATTACAG
>JBEDGE010000036.1:0-4339 GCA_041174805.1 Bacillota bacterium | reverse complement strand
CCAAGGCATATAAGTTAACGGATTTAAACCAAATGGATTATACTGGCGCATCACCTACCATCGTTCAAACGGGTGTCATCGCTCAAGCGCTGAATAATTTTTATGATGAAGATACCGATGCATATCTAGATTTAGGTGCAAATTTCAATATGAAAGATTATTTAGATGACGGAAATTCTACCTTTGCGATTCTAGATTTATTAGCAAGAAGTAATCTATTTGGCAATCTAGCAACCGTGATTCATGATCCTTCCAATCTTGCAATAGGCCTACAACCGGTTACCCTGACCTTTAAAACCAGAGCTTTAACCTTCTTTAATTTATTGGATGGTTCTGGCGTAACTAAATATTTTAATTATCTCAATACCACTGCCGATGAAAAAGAAAAGAAAGTTGATCGAATTGAAGACATTTTTGCTGGCGATTTTGATACAACCTTTGAAGCCAATCGCCTTGACCAATTCATCAGTGTTCTCTCAGATTTTACAACCCTTACTGATGCTTCATCGTTAAGTGATAATCCTGATGAAATGCGTTCTTTGATTACGCTAACATATTCAAGTACTGGTTATACGATTACGGATAGGGCTTATTTGGTTTCTGAATTATCGGCCGGATTCTTTACCGATATTTTCAACGAAGAATATGGCAACGTCCTTGATGTGAATGCGCCTTTCTTTGGTGATGCAAACAATTTATCCAAACGCATCAATTTTTATGACGGTAATCCGAGTAATGGCATCAGCAATGATTTCTTAAACCTTAATCCTTATGAAGCCGACGGTTTAGAGGGTTCTCTACGATATCTTAATGTTATTGCAGGAATTTCAGATGATTATATTGCCAGTGGATTTGATCCAAACTATGATCCTGGCACAACACGAATTAATTTAATGAAAGCCTCAATGGTACTGATGGGAAGTTTAGCGACGAACCAAGTCACAGGCACTGCACCTTTTGGTCCAACCCACGATATCAATGCCTACGACTATACTTCATGGACGACCAGTGGAAACTCTCAAATCGCTAAATTATTCTATGCTTCACAAGTGGTTCTTGCCCCTGGTTTTACCTTCTTTGGTCAACTGGTTACCGCTCGTTCATTGGTATTAAATCCTTTGTTCCCAGTTAATCTATCAACAAGTTCCTATGCGACCAATTTTGTTTTTGAAATCGAAGGCGAAAAAATAGAATACATCTTTGCTTAGTTTGGTTGATATGAAAAAATCTTTTCAACTCAATGCCAAAAGCCAAATCAAACAAACCATCGCCATCATGTCTAGCAAAGGTGGCGTCGGCAAAAGTACAGTCACCGCCTTATTAGCAGTTGAATTAAGTAGAAATGGAAAAAAAGTTGGTATCTTGGATGCTGATATTATCGGTCCTACGATCTCCCGTCTTTTTGCCACACAAGCAAAAGTAGTCGGTCAGGATGGGTTCATTTTGCCTGTATCAAGCGCTTTAGGAATTCGCTTTATTTCCTCACAGTTATTGCTTGATCAGTCGGATGATCCGATTGTTTGGCGATCACCATTAGTCTTAGATCTGATTCGCCAATTTTATGTCGATGTTATCTGGGGTGATTTGGATTACCTTTTCATTGATTTACCACCCGGAACTGGCGACGTCCCGATGACGGTTTTGGAAAGTTTGAATGTGAATAACATTATCATGGTAACGACACCCCAAGATCTTGTTCAAGATATTGTGGCTAAAGGTATTCAAATGGCGAAAATGGTAAACAAACCAATCCTTGGAATCATCGAAAATTATAGTTATTTTATTTGTGATCAATGTCAGAAGCAGCATGCATTATTTCACACCAGTGACCGTCCTAGCATATGGCAGAAATATCAATTACCTTTATTAGCCCAGTTACCACTTGATTCAGCATTACCTAAATTGATAGATAGTGGTAAGATAGAAACGATTGAGATGGATGGTATTCGTCAATTCATTCAATCATGGAGGTTTTAACTTTATGGACGCTAAAGAATTTACCTTAAGAAGAGAAAAATTATTTGCGCAAGTGATGGAGCAATCCATGATTATTTTGTTTGCTGGTGGATTAGTTAAATCATCAGCGGATGCAACCTATCCATTTGTTGTGAATAAAAACTTTTATTACTTAACAGGGGTTGAACAAGAAAACAGCGTTTTGGTAATGATTAAAACACCAACAACAGTTAAAACCTATTTGTTTATTGATGAAATTGATGAAACAAAAACTCGGTGGGTTGGTAAGAAATTAGACGTTGAAACTGCCACTAAACTGAGCGGTATTCATGATGTATTTATGCTATCCATGTTTGAAACAAGGTTAAAAGAAATGTTACTCGACACCAATGGATTTGGTAAAATCACCCACGCTTATTTAGATCAAGAAAAAAATCTTATTCTTGATGGCAAAATCAAAACCCCAGAAAGCTATGGAGAAGATTTAAAGTTACAATCACCAAATCTTATTATTGAAAATATTTACCCCCAAATTACGAAGTTAAGAATGATTAAATCAGCTAAAGAAATAGAGGCGATTCGCCAAGCGATTAAAGGAACTGCTTACGGTCTACAATCGATTCGTAAACATTTAAAACCTGGTTTATACGAACATCAAATTGAAGCCTTGTTTCAATATGCGATTAAAGAATTTCAAAACATGGGGTTAGCCTTTGAAACCATTATTGCTAGTGGTAAAAATGCTGTCGTGCTTCATTACCCTAATCCAAAAGATAAAATTAGCGATGGAGCGCTCGTCCTTTGTGATTTGGGAGCAACAAACGGTCAATATCGTGGAGATATTACTAGAACGTATCCGGCTAATCGTAAATTTAATCCGTTACAAAAACAAATCTATGGGATTGTACTCAAAGCCAATCAGATGATTATTCAAATGGCAAAACCTGGTTTAAAAATTGTTGATTTACAACAAGCTGTGATGAAGTTTTTAAGTGAAGCTGCATTTAAAGAAGGTTTAATTAAGTCACCAGAAGATATTGGTTCAATTTATTATCATAATGTTGGTCATCATTTAGGATTAGATACCCACGACCCAATCGGTAGAGAAATTCCTTTAGAACCGGGATGCGTGATAACAGTAGAACCTGGACTTTATATTAAGGAATTAGGCATTGGTATTCGAATTGAGGATAATATCTTAATTACAGAAAAAGGTTGTGAAAATCTATCAATCGAAATTCCTAAAACGATTGAGGAACTTGAATCTTAATCTTCGACTTCTCTAAAGCAAGAACCACCAATAAATTCTCGGATTAATGAATTAGACGGAATCCATTTTTCTTCCATATCGACAAAATATTTAAGCATTCGCATTAAACGCTCTGCTGTTGGAAAATACGTTGATTCTTTTTGAATGGCAGCTAATAAAGGAATCGCGTAACGTTTCATCACACAAAGTTCGTACGGTAAAAAAGAATTAAATACATAATCCGCTTCTTCTTGGGTTTTATAAATCCAAGTGAATTCTCCGCGACGAACTGATGGCCACATATCGATGGTTTGTTCAGCACTTGAACCCCTGTATTTTTTATCTCTTACCATTCTCCTTAATAGTCTAAGATCGGTTAACGACATTGGGTTGTGGTGATCATAGTTAATTTGGGATTGCGGTGAGATGTAAATTTTATACTTTTGGGTTTTGGGTACTAGCGATGTTAAAGCATCATTTAGTGCATGAATCCCTTCAATAATGATGAGCGTGTCTTCTTGAATTTTTAAAGTCTTTGGCTTCCCTAAAGAAGCATCAAATTTACTTTGAGGTAATGTCACAACTTCCCCATTGATAAGTTGGGCTAAATGTTGATTGAATAGAGGTAAATTTAAAGCATGAATATTTTCTAAATCAGGTTTGCCATCGCTATCTTTTGGTGCTTCATTTTTGGGTAAATAATAGTCATCAATCGAAATCCGAATTGGAAGAAATCCTCTCGACATTAATTCAATCCTTAAACGATTAGCAAAGGTCGTCTTACCAGAACTTGAAGGTCCAGCAATACAAACCAATCTTAATTCATCGCGTCTTTTTTCAATTGCTTCACCTAATTCCACTAACATCCGTGCATGCTTGGCTTCACACAAATTGATAAAATCAACAACCTTGTCTTCACTGACATAATGGTTGATATTTGCCACCGTATCAGCTTGGGTAATTTTTGACCAAGCATGACTTTCCTTTAAGGTTTGTCCAAACATCGGAGCATCTTCAAAGACTGGAATTTTACCTTTCATTTCTGAGCGAGGATATTGGATGATGATACCAGGTGGGTAATATATTAATTTCCAATCTTTAATTAAGCGTGAAGAAATAGCCATCATACCAAAC
>JBEDGE010000035.1:0-5866 GCA_041174805.1 Bacillota bacterium | reverse complement strand
GGTTTTATTAATTTAAATGCTGAAAAGATGAGTAAATCAACCGGTAATATTTTCCTTGCGAAGGATTTTTTGGCAACGTACTCTGGGCCTTTACTTCGTTATTTATTACTGGCAACGCACTATCGGATGCCGGTCAATATTTCTCAAATCATCATTGATAATGCCCAACAAGAATTAAAGAAAATCCAACTCGGAGTTGCCCAGTTAGCTTCGTTTATTCAACTTCAAGGTGGCTCAATTTCTGGTCAACAAGGCACTGCCCCACATGCATTTTTGTCAGCGTTAGCAGATGACATTAATACATCGAATGCCTTGACAATTCTGCATCAATACTTAAAAGAAGCAAACGGATTATTAAGACAAACATTACCTTCCATGGATGACCTTCTTAACCGTTTCTTTACAATTCAGGCAATGTTGTCTATACTTGGTTTAGCGATTGAATTCCCGATTTTAACTGCTGATGATCGCCAGTTATACAAGGAATACTTAGAAGCAAAATCCAAACAAAACTTTGGGCGATCGGATGAGATTAGAAAAATCCTTCATAAGCGAAATATTCTCTTTTAAAAATCTTAAGGAGTTCCTTTATGAACCTATTCACTGTTGCAACCATTGATCAATTACTTGTTGATTTTTTAAACCAATTGATTCCACCTTTCGGTAACTTTTTATTAAGTTTATTATCTTTAGTTATGGCAACCTTTCTTGCTGGTTTAATTGGTTATGAACGTGAATACCATGGCCATTCTGCAGGTTTAAGAACCCATATTTTAGTGGCGTTAGGATCCTCGCTGATTATGCTTTTATCGATTTATGGCTTTGGCGACTTTAATCTTGATCGAGACCCTGCAAGATTAGCCGCTCAAGTCATCACCGGTGTTGGTTTCATCGGTGCTGGGACGATTATTCAAAATGGTTTTGATATCAAAGGTTTAACGACTGCTACCACCCTATGGTTAGCAATGGCGATAGGATTAGCCGCTGGTGCCGGTCAATTTTTACTTGCCACCACTGGATCACTCGTTGGATTATTTACGTTAACGATGTTAAGAAAGTTTGAAACATTCATTAATCGCAAAGCTCCAAAAATATTTTTATTGGTGAAGGATAACCAACCCGTTTTAAGAAATATCCATGAATCTGCTAGAGAAGTTAAAGCTGCGATCCGCAACATCGATTCACAAATCACGACGTTTCAAGGAAATAAGGTACTTCGCATTACCGTGACTTATGGGCAAATCAACCATGCCACTGAATTGATGTTAGTAGAGGATTTAAAACTTCGCATTAATCCGTTAGAAATTACCACTTCTTTCCACATAGAATAATTTGAGACAAATATTGGATAGGTATTACGCATCACTATGGAACAATATCGCTACGGAAAACATGCTGTAGAAGCAAGTATTCGTTCTGGTAAAGTAAAGAAAGTATTTTTGGTTTCGCATTTTAAAGATGCTGCCATTCTTTCCCTCATCCAATCGAAAAACATATCCGTAGAAAGGTTAGAGGATTCTCGATTAACGTCGCTTGTGCAATCAACGTATCATCAAGGGATTGTTGCCAGTGTCGTGCCATTTGCTTACACCGAGTTAAACACGTTTTTAAAAACGATTGATACCAAAAAAAATCCGCTATTGATTTTATTGGATGGAATTGAGGATCCGCTTAATTTAGGTTCAATGATTCGCACGGCAGTTGGATTTGGTGTAGATGGTTTGATCATAAAAAAAGATAGACAGGTTGATGTCAATCCCACCGTTGCAAAAATAGCGAGTGGTGCATTGGATTACTTACCGATCATCCAAGTCACGAACCTATCTCAAACAATCATGACGCTTAAGGAGCATCGTTTTTGGCTCGTTGCCACTGCTTTAGAAGGCGCTCAAGATTATCGAAGTGTTGATTATCAGGGTCCAATCGGATTGATTATCGGTAGTGAAGGTGATGGTATTTCAAGACTGGTACTCGAACACGCTGACTTTAAAGTGAAAATACCTATCCAACATCTCAATTCCTTTAATGCGGCGACCAGTGTTGCGATTATGCTTGGCGAAGTTTATCGACAACGTTTTCCTCTTATAAAATAACGAAATGACGCTGATTCTTTCTGATGATGAACTGATTTTTTTAATTCGCAGTCAACACCTTGAAGCCTTTCAAGTGCTGTTAGACAAAATGCAATCCAAACAAGATCGCCTCATTCATAAATTGATGTATATGCATCGATACTGTGGCGTCGATTATGATGATTTAAAAATTGTTGCCATTCAAACTTTACTTTTAGCAATTGACGCTTATCACCCAAAGAAAAATAATTTTGATGCTTACTACCATTTTTTACTTCAACGAGAATTAGTGAATGAGTTAAAGCGATTTAGTTCAGAACAACACGCACCAATCAACCACGCGATTTCTTTTGATTATGAAGTTGAAGAAGGATCCTCACTCAGTGAAATGATTGGTGAGGATGATTCGAAAATATATCAAACCTTCTCCGATCCTTTTCATCATTTATTAGAACCCGATAATGTTTCCTTGAACACAAAAGAGAAGGCCATTATTGCATATTTAAAATTAGGATATTCTTACACCGAAATAGCGAAGATTATGAAAGATCATTATCGGCAAATTTCAAAAATCGCCAAACGGATTCTAGAAAAATATCGCAACGAATAAGACAAAACATTGACTTTATAAACCAAGCTTGATATATTCTTTACAAGCTTAGATGTAAATAGGAAATCCCGAATGAGAAAAAAAATTATTTTAATCTGCACGGTATGTCTCGCTCGGAATTACCAAACATCAAGTAAAGGTCAAGGTGTCGCCGAGCAACGTTTGGCTTTAAAGAAATATTGTCCAACCTGCAATCGTTCTACCCTTCATCAAGAAAGTAAATAGGTTCTCACATGAATGTAAAAAAATTCCTTCAAGAAGTCACCCGTGAATCGAAACGGATTCGTTGGCCCAAAACAGATGCATTAATCTCATCGATTGTGGTGGTGATCATCATTACTGTTTTTTCGGCGTTAGCCTTAACACTCGAAGATTTAGCAGTTGCGGAATTGTTAGGTCAAATTCGCAGTGCTTTTGAATCATTAAGATAGGAGTCATCATATGGAAAACCCAAACCCAATTCAACCAACCGTTCCGACCCCCGTCAACGGCGATAAGCAATGGTACGTCGTCAGTGCCTACGCTAGTCACGAAAACAAAGTTGCGGATAATCTTCGCCGTCGTGTGAATTCGATGACGATGGAAAATTACATTTTTAGAATTCTTGTCGTCGAACAAGAAGAAGCTGTGTTTAAAAATGGTGCTCCAACTGGTAAGAAAAAAATGCGTAATGCTTATCCCGGCTACGTTTTTATTGAAATGATTATGACGGATGATTCCTGGTATGTTGTTCGTAACACCCCCGGCGTCACGGGATTCGTTGGTTCATCGGGTGGCGGTACCAAGCCAATTCCAGTAACACCAGAACAAATGGAACCGATTCTGAAGAGAATGGGCATGGTGGATGCCGGTATGTATGACCGTTATGCTGTTGGTGATCATGTCAAAGTTATTCATGGACCACTTGAAGGAACCGAAGGAAAGATTGTCACCATTGATAAGGCTTCAGGTCTTGTGAAGGTGGAAACTGTTTTCTTTGGTCGATCAACGTCAGTGGAAGTCGATTTCTCTGAAATAGAAAAAATTTAATTCAATTTTTGATGCAAATAAAAAAGTTTGGGTTAAACCAAACTTTTTTTATTTAAATTATTTATTTATGGAATTTGAGAAGGTTATGATATCTTTATTTTTCCCAATCACGTAGATGATATCTTTTGCCTCCACTGTCTCTTGAGCTTTGGGTATTTCAGGTATGATGCCTTCAATATCCTCAGGACTTGTTTTGCCTTTTGTTTTCTTGATTAACACAATGTTAATGTTAAATTTATTTCGCCAATCGAGTTCGATTAACTTTTTTGTTTTAAAATTCACGGGGATTGTTAAAGAAGAAACGGAGTAGTAACGATCAAATGCAAAATACTGACTCAAATTGCTACCGGAAAGTTTAAAAGCAAGAGAATATCCAGCATCTTCAGTAGGATGAATGATTTCATGTGCACCAATTTTGGTTAAGATTGGAGCATATTCTTCATTATCAACTCGGACAACAATATGTTTAATTTTTAAGTCAGACAATAATGCAGTAGTAATAATCGCGTCATGTAAATTGTCACCAAAGGTTACAATTGCTACATCGACGTTTTGTACACCAACTTCTTTTAGACTGTCACGATTGGTGCAATCTGCTTTAAAGACAGATGCCGTCTTTTTTTCAAGCATCTTCACCCGTGCCTCGTCACGATCAATACCAATGACTTGTTGATTATTTTCAATCAAAGCATTGGCAATACTGAGACCATATTGACCCAAACCAATCACGGCAAATGATTTTTCTCTAGCCATATTAAATCCTCCTACCCAATGGGTACCGTAGCTTCCATATATTGGACTTCACTTTGTTCCGTCCATGAAAGTTTGTCTGAAAAAACTGAAATCGCTGAAATCGGTCCAATCCGACCAAGCAACATTACAACCACAATGATGACTTTAGATGGATCGGCTAAATAAGGTGTTACCCCTTCTGAAAATCCGACGGTACCAAATGCAGAAACCACTTCAAAAAGTAAAGCAGTTCCAGTCTTTAAACCTTCCGGATACGTGGTGTTAAATTGCTCAATATATTCAATGGTCATAACCGTAAAGAGGACAAAGACTAACGAAATGACAACAAGTGCCATGGATTTTAAGATGGATTCAATTGAGAAAGTACGTTTAAATGCATGGACTTTTTTCCCTGTGATGAGTGCCCAGATCGCTAAGAATACGATAAAGGTCGTTGTGGTTTTAATCCCACCACCTGTCGAAATGGGGTTTGCGCCAATGAACATCAACACCATGATGACAAACTTACTAGCATTGGTAAGATCCCGGATGCTAACAATGGTGAGACCTGCAGTTCTAGATGAGATGGATGTAAACAATGCTAAATCTAAACGTAAAACTTCGGCAGTGCTGTATTCGGTGAGGAACAATGCTAAAGTGCCTAATACAATCAAAATTCCACTCATAATTAAAACAACTTTGACAAAGGTTGACACTTTAGATAGTTGAAACTTAAATTTAAATAATTCAACCCAAACCAAAAATCCTAACCCACCGGACACAATTAAGATCATCGTCACGATTTGAATAAGGGCGTTGCTTTGAAAATTGATGAGACTGTTATCCCCAAGAAGGTCGAGGCCAGCATTATTGAATGCCGATACAGCCAAAAAGATGGATTGGAAAATACCTTCCTCCCATCCATAAATGGGTACCATCACAATGGAATAGAGTGAGGCACCGGTAAAAATGAATACAAAGGCAATCAGTACAACCCGTTGAACAAATCTAAGCGCACCGCTCATGGTTGTTAAATTTAAGGCTTGTTTAAGCAGATATCGTTCCATAATGCCGATTTTTTTACCAATAAGGATGGTAAAAAAGCTAAAAATCGTAATAATGCCAAGGCCACCTAGTATCATCAGGATCATGATGACAACTTGACCAAAAGTTGAGAATTGGGCACTAATATCTGCATAGACAGAAAGGCCGGTGACGGCAATAGCAGAAGTCGCCATAAACAAGCTATTAATGAAGTTTCCCCCATTGACCATTTTGTTGGGCAATAGGAAGGGTTAAAAAGAGTGTCCCAATTGCGATACCAATGAGATAACTCAGCAAAATTGTATAGTAAGGTTTTTTTGTAAAAAAGTTCATATGATTTCTTAGATACGAGGGTCATTATAGGACTAACTTTTATAAA
>JBEDGE010000034.1:0-6006 GCA_041174805.1 Bacillota bacterium | reverse complement strand
AGAATCGTAATGGTAAAACTGGTATTGTTCCGCTACTATTCTTTAAGAACTTTGGACGCTTTGATAACCCAAGCGAAGATTACGAATCGAGATTAAAACAAATTCGTCAAGAACACGGCGCCCCCGATATCGAAGAATAATGAAATTTTATATTTTAGCATCCGGTTCAAAAGGTAATGCAACCTTAGTCGAGAGCCGTGGTTATCTTTTACTCATTGATGCAGGTTTAACGAAGACTAGATTGAAAGAAACCTTCGCAAAAACCCCATATTTGATGGAACAAGTTCAGACCGTTATCTTCACCCATGAACATAGCGATCATGCGATGGGTAAGGATTTTTTCCCAGAAAACATTCGATTTGCTTCTAAAGGAACCATGGCAGTTTTGCAAGGAAATTTACTCACACCCTATGAATCGATTTATTTTCAACATATCAAAGTAACACCCTTAGCGATTTCCCATGACGCACGAAATCCATTAGGATTTGTCATTGAAGACGGAACCTCTTCTTTGGTTTACATGACCGATACTGGTTACATCTCCGAAAAGAATATTGAATGGATGAAAAACAAGCATCACTATATTCTGGAATCTAATCACAATGTGAAAATGCTTTTACAGACCAATCGTAGTCAGGATTTAAAAGTAAGAATACTTGGTGATACGGGCCACCTATCGAATGAAGATAGTGCAATGTTTTTTTCTGAGATGATAGGCGAAAACACAAAATCGGTTTATTTAGCCCACATCAGTGAAGAAGCAAACACTCCAGAACTCGCTCTAGAAACATACCAAAAGGTGTTGAGAAAACGTAGACTACTTACCAATAAGTATAAGATTGAATTAACGCAACAATATGATGTTGTAATGGGTGGCGATTAACCCGATGTTAAAGATTAAATTAATTGTCGTTGGTTCCATCAAAGAACCATACATAAAACTGGGTATTCAAGAATTTGAAAAACGTCTAAGCCGATTTGTCCAACTTTCAATCTTAGAAGTTCCTGAATCCGTCGCTAAACAAGAGCACGCTGATTTAATTAAAAAAGCACTTGAGGTGGACGCGAACTTGATTAAACAAGCCATTCCCGATCAAGCTTATGTTGTAGTTATGGACATAGCAGGAAAATCTTTGACGAGTCAATCTCTCGCACGACAAATTGAATCCATTCAACAAAAAAGTGGTCAATTGATCATCATTATTGGGGGTTCAAACGGACTTGATGATTCCATTCGAAACATAGCCAAAGAAAAATGGAGTTTTTCTCAACTAACTTTTCCCCATCAATTATTTCGTTTAATGCTTTTAGAACAACTTTATCGAAGTATGACCATTTTAAAGGGTCATCCATATCACAAATAATTAATCGATTAAACCAAAGTGTTTCATCGCTTTCGCCCAACCATCTTCATCAACGGTTGCGGTGACATAGTCTGCCACCTTCTTCACTTCTTCTTTTCCATTTCCCATTGCTACTGAAACACCTGCAAATTCGAGCATTTCCATATCATTAGGTGCATCACCTAACGCCATCACGTTTTCTGGTTTCCAACCGTAATGTTCTAACACGGCGAGAATTCCTTTAGCCTTATCGGAATCGATTGGCATGATATCCACAGCATAAGTATCCCATCTTGCGGATTTACATAACTTAAGGTGTGGTAAAAATAAACTTTCGTCGACTTCATCACAAAAAGCAATAGCTTGATAAATCTTGCGATCGTAATGGTCGGGAAAGGTCCTCGGTTGAGGGAATCGAGTGCCGTATTTTTCGTGAGCTTGGATCACTCGTTCATCGACATAATTGATATGCCCACCATTTTCTTCCACCAACGTGAGACCAAATTTTAAACGTTTAGAAAACTTAATTAATGCATCCACTTCAGATTCTGGTAGTGGATAACGATGAATAATTCTTCCATCGATAATGGCGTTTGCGCCATTCATGGTGATTAAGCCATCTGGTTTAATCGAATCTAAAATTCCTAGTTTATGGATAAGATAACGATTGCGACTTGAGGCTAGAAAGACTTTTATTCCTTTTGCTTGAAGGGCTTGAATGGCTTTAATCGCAGATATAGGCATGACTTTTGTTTGGTGAGAAAATAATGTGCCATCGATATCGGTGACGACAATTTTGATTACGTCTTTCGTTTGCTTCATACCGTACTTTCATAGTAAGTCATTCGGTCATAATAGTCAAAACCCCACACAAATCGTGTAAAATATTTCCTATGAATGGTTTGATGGTTTATCGTCACATACCCGGAAGAATGGAACAATCCACACATCTTAACGTGTTAATTGAAGCTTTTGCTAAATTTAAACTCAAACTAATTGCTGTACCTTCCACAGATTTAAACCGATTAATTGAGACCACAAATAAGGGATTCTTTAAATTTGCTGTTTTGTTAGATAGTGATCCTCAAATCGCTAAATATTTGGAAACCGATCATCAAATGAAGGTGTTTAACGATGGATCTGCTATCAATTTATCGATGGACCGAGCTTTGCTTTCGATCACTTTAAGGAACGCATTAATTCCAAGCCCCGCTACCATCGCACTTCCTTACTCCGTTAACGTCAATTTAATGCAAGTGATTCAAGAAGTAAAAGAGATGATGAACGATATCCACTATCCAGTCTTAGTGAAAAATCGATACCCCCAACTTAATGAAAAAATCTATTTTGTTCGTGATGAAAAAGAATTGGTCAAAGTTTTAGAACCCATTGGCATGCAACCCTTAATTGTCCAAGCCTACGTGCCACCTCAAGACCGCCAACTTTTTAAAATCCTTGTTATTGGTAAACGCGTCATCGCCGGAGTAGAAGTTGTGAACATGAACGGCAAAGACTATTTAAAACAAATCGAAACACCACAAGACATTAAAAAAATCGCAATCAAAACAGCTAAAGCAACAGGAACGTCTTTTGCCTTAATTTCTATCTTTTACTTAAATAAAAAAAATCCTTATGTGTACTCAGTTAAAACCAATCCTAATATAGTAGAATTACAAGTAGCAACCGGGATGTATTTAAGTGGATATCTTGCTAAATACATCCATTCAAAAACCAAAACAATAAAATAAGGGTGGCCATATGAACATTACAGTGATTGGACTTGGTTATGTAGGGTTAACAAATGCTGCCTATTTAGCGCAGTTCCATTCCGTATGGGGATTTGACAAAGACATTGCTAAAATCAATGATCTAAAAAATCTAACAGACTATTTAAACGAACCCGGTGTGTTTGGTTTGTTAAAAAAACATAGCAAAAACCTTTCTTACTTGGATGAACCCTCGCAGGGCCTTATCAAATCAGATGTTGTATTGTTTGCAGTTCCAACACCAGAAGGTGCAAACGGGCAAATCGATTTGTCTGCGATTGAGGAAGCTTTTTCTTATGTAATCGCCCACGGTAAAAAAGGAATTTTGGTCTTGATTCGATCTACTGTGTTACCCGGAACTTTTGAAACATTAACGAAGCTGGCGTTAGAAAAAAACAGAAAAGATGTTCAAATTGTCCTCATGCCTGAATTTCTTTCTCAAGGTCAGGCATTAAAAAATATCACATCACCAAGTAGAGTTATCCTTGGCACAACTCAAAGTGGATTAGAGAAAAAAATACAAACACTTTTTAAGTATTCTCCAAAGATCCCTTATTTAGTTACCGATCCAAGTACAGCGGCACTAACAAAATATGCCGCGAATATTTTCTTGGCGACCAAAGTATCTTTCATCAATGAAATGTCACAAATCGCTGAAGCAGTAGGTGCAGATATCCAAGAAGTCGTTAAAGGTATTGGTTACGATCCTCGTATTGGTAATCAGTTTATCCAACCAGGTGTTGGTTTTGGTGGCAGCTGCTTTCCTAAAGACTTAAAAGCCCTCAAGTATCTAGCGACCCAACACCATATCAACGGAAGTATGTTAGACGCTACGATGGCAATTAACCAAGATCAAACGACACGCTTTATGAAAAGAGTGATGGAACGATTTAATCATCAAATTAAAGCCAAAAAGATTGCTGTACTCGGATTAAGTTATAAAGGGTCAACAACCGATGTTCGCAATTCTCCAGCATTTAAAGTCATTGATACCTTGGCAGATCAAGAAGCCATCATCTTTGCCTATGATAAAAAAGCCACCTTTGATTTCTTTCATCTTCGCGGTGAAAAACCATGTTTAGCGTATGCGATTGAAATCGAAGATGCACTGAAAGATGCCGATGTTGCGATTATTTTGAATGACGCAAAAGAAATTAAAAATCTCAAAGCGAGTGATTTTATCCGCTTAATGAAAAATCCCATTGTATTTGATGGACGAAATTTATTTGATCCCAAGACCATGCAAGGGGTTGAATATCATTCGATTGGTAGACCAACGAAAAAATAGTTTATTTCTTAGCTGTATTGGGAACAACATTAGCGTCAACGGGTCTTAAATACTTAGACGATAACCACATTAAGCGAAGCCCGACGAATAAAACAAAGGCAGTGCCTGCGAATTCCGGGAATAATGCTCCTGCGACGATGGTTAATAATGCCGGGGATAATAATGACCAAGCGCCCATTTTCATCGTTTCACCGAACTTGAAATGGTTATTTGGATTTAATTTACCACGTGTCATGATAAAGATGACAATCGACATCATGAGTGCCATCACCGCGTTAACCACAAGGGTTAAACCACTTTGTGCTAATAATAAAACCGATTTTGAATAAGCAAAACTTTGGTCAAAGAAGTTTAGCCAATTTGCAAAAACCAGGTTAACGTATTCACTCACATCATTTGGATCAATAACATTACCATCAAGATCAGTTTGAACAAAGTTCGCTAAATTTGTCCCTAAAGGAACTTCGTCATAAGTGCCAGTAAAAGCAGTGGCAAAACCCTCGCCGTTTACGGAACCATCTGCCAGTGCAGCCGGATTATAAACATACATATAGACAGCAGATTTGGCAAGTAACATAAAGCTGGCAATTTGTTCATCACCGGTTGGTAAAGCTAGTAAACGATTGGCAAACTCACCAAAGACTTCATCGCTTTGATCGTCTGCTTGTACAAAAACTCTTAATCTAGAGGCTCCATTGACGGAATAATCAAAATAAGGAAAAGCTTCTTCGCTTGGTAGGGTTTGTTCAAAAGCAACATCCCACGCAACACCTTGATTATCAAGGTAATACTTGGTTTCACCATCGATTGTTTCTGAAACAACAACCAAATCAACACCTTCTTCGTCTAATGCTTCCGTAAATGAAACGAGTGCATTTTCAATGGAAAAAGTATTGCCAGATAAGAAGGTTGATCCCTCGCGATTTAAGATTTGAGTGTAGGTTGGATAAGTGGCAAGCAAAATAGAGACAACAAAAAGAAGGATTGCAAGGTACCATGGTTGGTTTCTTGCTTGCATGATTGGCTCGTTACTAAAGATAGATTGGAAGATGAGTTTAAGTGTTTTCATAATACCTCTGTGCGTTTTAATTATATAAGTAAATCAATTCATTAAGCAATTGGAGTTCGTATGATTGCATTCGTAAAGTTATTGTCTTAAGATAAAAGTGCTCTTATGAGCAACAACCTGGGGATGTCATGGTTTCGACAGGGTTGTCATCGCGCATTGGATGCAGCCGAGTGGTGACGTTATCACCAAAAAATAGTAACTGGCAACAGTTTACAATTCGCAGCAGCTTAACCATTAAGCTCCGATATACTGTGACCCGCTCAGGCGGGACTGCGCGCTACCGTTGGTTTCGCTTCTCACGCAACGGACCAGTGTCATACCAAGAAGCTAAGCAATTACACTGATTCACGTATTTGACGAAAATTTATGAATCTCGCCTTTGGCTAGTTTGTCGATATCTACGCTAGGGGTTAAATCAATATCGTCTAAGCTGTAGACGCTAATGTGGGATCTTCTCTGGACCGGAGTTCGACTCTCCGCATCTCCACCAATTCGACTAAAATCTTGTCTTTCTGACAAGTTTTTTTCTATAATAAACTT
>JBEDGE010000033.1:0-2843 GCA_041174805.1 Bacillota bacterium | reverse complement strand
GCACTTGATGAGGCCGCGCAATTGGATGGGGCAACGCGTTGGGGGATTTATACCAAAGTTGCGATTCCACTTTCTTTACCGTCATTCTTAACTGCATTCCTCTTTAGTTTTGTTTGGTATTGGAATGAAACCTATATTGCCAGGCTGTTTTTAGGAAGTGGTGGCGAAACCTTGCTCATTCGCTTATATAACTTTGTCAGTGCATATAATGCGGTGCTTGGTGGTGGATCAAATGTGGCTAATGAAGCGATTCGCATGGCCGCAACCTTATTGATTATTGCACCGTTGATTGTGGCATACTTTATCTTACAAAGACTCTTTATCGAAGGTATTGACCGCAGTGGTATTACAGGAGAATAAAATGAAACCAATCTATACTGTTATCTTTATCACGACACTTGTCGTCAGTTGTACGCCAAACTCAAGTAGTTTACCGAGTTCAGAATTAACGAGTTCTGAACTTGCTTTACAACCAGCCAAGGAAGCCTTATACATTGAACATGAAAAATCATTTCATTTCTTTTGGGAAACTACAACCACAGCGAATGTTCCTGGTTTTGGTTTAAGTCGGGATCGCTGGCCAGGTAATCCTACGATTGCCTCGATCGCCTCAGTTGGATTTGCACTAGCCGCAATCCCAAGTGGAGTCCAACAAGGCTTTATTTCCAGAGAAGAAGGACACGCAAGAGTGTTAGGAACCCTGAACACTTTGAAGAATATGACACGAGTGGAAGGTTTTTATTATCACTGGGTCAACATGACAACAGGTGCAAGAGAATGGAATAGCGAAGTATCGATTATTGATACTGGATTAATGCTTGCCGGCGCGATTGTTGCTGCAGAATTTTTTGGTGGTGAGATTGCCTCACTTGTTGAAGAAATTTATTTGGATGTGAATTGGGATTGGTATGTTAATCCATCAACCAAACAATTTTATATGAGTTATCGACCGAATGAAGGTCATCGTGGAGCGTGGGATCACTTTGCAGAGCAAATGATTTTATATGTCCTTGCAGCAGGTAATCCAAGTTACACCTATGGCGATCAACTTTATAAACGGATTCGTACGTCATCACTTTCACAAAATAATTATGTTCGTGGGTATACCTCGATCAAAACAAAAGAGGTGGTGGAACCTTTTATCTATAGTTATGATGGGTCTTTATTTCAACATCAATTCTCCCACGCCTTTATTGATTTTCGAAATATCGTCGATGACCAAGAAATTGATTGGTTTGAAAATGCAAGAAGAGCGACACGTGCAAATTATTTATACACCCAAGATTTTTCTCATCGCTATCTTACTTATCATGAAACTTCATGGGGTATTTCTGCGGGGGATGGGCCCAATGAATATCGAGCATATGGTGCGCAACCAGCAAAATCAAATGCTCATAATGGCACGATTGTGCCTTATGCTGCTGTTGCTTCAATCAATTACTTAGAATATGAAAGTTTAATGGCCACCCTTCATTACGCTTCAATTCCACAACTTCAAACCACCTATGGTTTTGCGGATGCCTACAACTTAGGTCCAGTTGATGACAGTTATAATCAAACAATTGCTAATTTAACACCTTGGTATGATCCTCATGTTTTAGGAATTGATAAAGGCATCACAACGTTAATGATTGAAAATTATCGCACGGAACTTATTTGGGATATGTTCATGCAAAATAGCTATGTTCAAGATGGTTTAACTGCTTTAGGATTCGTTGCAAAATAACGCTCGAAAACCTATTGCAAATGTAACCGCTTTCACCTATAATTAAGTTATCGAAACGTTTCAAATGAGAAAATAAACCAAAAAATACTGATTCAAACAAGGTTTATGAATCATCTGAAATGAAAGTTGAATTCACTCTAGAGGAGGAGTGCATTCAGCAAATTATTGTTGGTTATTATTCATCAAAGGAGAAATGAAATGAATAAAAAAAGCCTGTATGCTGTCTCAACGCTGATGGCGCTCGCCTTGGTGGCGTGTGGTGAAACTTCCTCAGTTCCAACCTCATCAACCCCAACGTCGACTTCGCCATCCTCAACCCCGACTTCCGTAGCGCCTTCTAGCTCCGTTGACTCCGATGAAACCTGGGGAATTATCAACGGTGATTTTGAAGACAATACTGATGACTTTGCTTTCCAATCCGCTGGATGGAACGCTTTCATTGGTGGTGAAGTCGATCAAATCGTCGCTGAAGCAACCTACAAGACCGAAGGTGGAAACCAATATGGGGCATTAACGATGACCTCCATTGGTGATGCAACGCAATGGTGGCACGCACAATTAAGACAAAATGGTGTCTATGTTTATGCAAGTGCTTCCTATGTTCTTAGTTTCAAAGTCAGAGCAGCAGAAGCTCGGACAATCCGTGTCACATTAAAGGATGGTGGTTTGGCAACTCGTCCAATCAATGAATTACCTGTTCAAATCGGTACGGCATGGGAAACCAAAACCATTAACTTCTCTCCAACTGCAGATGGCGTTAATTCCGAATTACAATTTGGGATTGGTCCTGACTCATTCTTACCAAATGATCTCGTTGGCTTTGCAAGAAATTATGCAGAAGTCCATCTTGATGATGTCAAAATTGAATTAGGTGAACCGTTACCCAATCAAGCCCCTAATATTAGTGGTGGTGATCTTTTAGCCAAAGCTGGCGAACCACTCTTAGTAAAGAGTGGCCTCGCGGTTCGCGATGACTATGATACCAATCTTGCTTTGGGTGGTGTACAAGCTTACGACATTACCCAAGGACCTAAATTGAATCCTTTAAATCCAGCTGCTGGATTTTACACCTTCCTTTATTCCATTACGGATTCAGAAGGTTTAGTTGGTACCCATA
>JBEDGE010000032.1:0-4533 GCA_041174805.1 Bacillota bacterium | reverse complement strand
AAAGCTCTCAATGATCAACGCGCAGCTCAAGGTGAAGTCTTGCTAGCGAATCCTCGTAATGCTGCCGCTGGTTCCATCCGTCAATTGGATTCAACGATTACAGCGAACCGTCAACTTGATGAGTATTTGTATTATGTGGTGAATGCAAATGAACTTGGTCTTCAAACACATCAAGATTCATTACAATTTTTAAAAACCCTTGGCTTTAAAGTCAATCCTGAAACCAAAACTGTTCAAGGTATTGATCAAGTTTGGAATTTTATTCAACAATATGAATCAAAGCGTCCTTCGCTGGCGTATGATACCGATGGCATCGTGATAAAAGTGAATCGATTATCTGACCATCCTCGTTTAGGTTATACCGCCAAAACTCCAAGATGGGCTGTTGCTTATAAATACCCTCCAGAACTTGTAGAAACAACCCTTGAGAATGTTGTTTTTACCGTTGGAAGAACAGGAAAAATTACCCCCAATGCCGTGTTAACGCCTGTGCGTGTTTCCGGCAGTATGATTGCCAGAGCTACCTTGCACAATGAAGATTTTATGCAATTAAAAGATCTCTATCTTGGTGATAAAGTTCTGATACGAAAAGCTGGAGAAGTCATTCCGGAAGTCGTTCAAGTTGTCGGAGATAAGCGTTCAACTACCGCAATTAAAGTCGTGATGATCAAGGATTGTCCAGCATGCCATCAACCGTTGGTCAAAATTGAGGCAATGCATTATTGTGAGAATCTATCTTGTCCTGCTCGAAACGTAGAATCCGTGATTCATTTTGCTTCAAAATCCGCAATGGATATCAAAGGATTGGGCGACAAAATTATTCAAGATTTATTTGAATTCGGTTTTATTCAGTCGAGTGCAGACTTGTATCAATTAAAGGAACGTCGCCACGATCTTTTACAAGTAGATGGCTATTCCGATAAATCGGTGGATTTAATTCTTGAAGCGATTGAAGTGAGTAAACAACGCAGTCTAGAAAAGTTAATAGTTGGTCTAGGCATTAAAGAAATTGGTGAAAAGACTGCTAAACAATTAGCAAAACGTTTTTTGAATTTATCTTCACTTTCCCAGGCTACATATCAAGATTTAATTTCACTTGAAGACACAGGTCCTGTGGTTGCGCAAGCGATTCTAGATTACTTTCAAAAACCTTCTCATCAGGCATTGATACAGCGATTGATTAACTTTGGGGTTAATACCCAATATTTAGGACCTACAATAGCAAAAAGAAGTTTTTTTAATGGTAAAACTGTTGTGATAACAGGGTCTTTTTCTCAACGAACAAGAGAATCCTTAATTGAAACTTTAGAAAGTTTGGGTGCCAAGGTAGCCGGAAGTGTTTCTAAAAACACGCACATTTTAATTCATGGTAACGATGCCGGAAGTAAACTTACAAAAGCACAAGCATTAGGTGTTTCTTTGATGGATGAAGCCAGTCTCATGAGCATCTTTGCAGAAGAAAAGGTATAATCATACCGATGAAAAAAATCGATAAACCATTGTTATTAGATGCTAGCACTCGTCTGCTTTTTGTGATGACTGACACCCAATATGACGTATTAATCAATGAGTTTGATATTTTGTTGAAGCAAATGGCACTGATAGGAAAAATTGAAGGTGTTGATCAAGTTTTACCAATGACGTTTCCGTTAGGCAATCACACCTCCAAATTAAGAGATGATGTGCCAGGCCTAACTTTAAAACAATCTGAAGCAACCCAAAACGCTAAGTTTGTTAGTGAAGGTCAAATCAAGTTACCCAAGGTGGTTGGTTAATCATGCATTGGTTAGATCACACGATTTTAGAGATCCATCAAGCGCTCATTCAACGACAAGTGACACCGTTGCAATTGGTTGAAGAAGCTTTAAAACGTGCCAAGGCTGATATATGGAATACCTTTGAAAAGATTACGGAAGATGTTGCGATTCAACAAGCAAAAGCGTTAACGACCCCAGAAGTTAATAATCTATTTTGGGGCATTCCTTTTGTTATGAAAGATAATTTTTCTACCAAGGGCATTGAAACGACGGCAGGTAGTAATATTCTCAATGGCTATGTTCCGCTTTATGATGCCACGGTGTATGACAAACTATTGAAAGCAAAAGCCATCTTAATTGGTAAAACAACCCTTGATGAGTTGGCAATGGGTGGCACGGGGATGACGGGTCATAAAGGTTACCAATATAACCCTTTTGACACAACGAAAACAAGACAAATTGGTGGAAGTAGTTCAGGATCTGCTGCTGCAGTGAGTAGTGGCATGGTTCCTTTTTCCTTAGGCAGTGATACAGGCGACTCCGTAAGAAAACCTGCAAGTTATGCTGGTCTGGTCGGATTTAAACCAACATGGGGAAGAATTTCCCGCTTTGGATTATTTCCTTTTGCCCCTTCTTTGGACCACGTTGCCTACTTTACTCGATCGGTAGAAGATGCAGCTATTTTAACGAATGTCTTGAGTGGAGAAGACGCCATGGATGCAACAAGCGCCAATCAAGAACTGCCTGTTTATCAATTTTCAAAATCCATCAAAGGCAAAAAAATTGCGGTGATACAAGAAGTTATGAATTCAATACAAAATCCAGCGATTACCAAACGCTTTCATCAAACACTTGACGCTTTAAAACAAGCGGGTGCTCAAGTAGATTTTGTTCACTATCCACTTTCATTACTCCAGGCTATTTATCCTACTTATATGACAATTTCCTGTGCAGAAGCAACCAGTAATAATGCTAATCTGGATGGCTTGAAATTTGGTCCTGGATATCAAGGCAAAACCTATCAAGATGTGATGATGCAAGCAAGGACTGAAGGGTTCTCAGAATTAATTAAGCGCCGATTTGTCATTGGCAGTTTTGTGTTGATGAAAGAAAATCAACAAGATTTATTTCTAAGAGCGCAACGGGTTCGCCGGATGATGGTTGAAGCTTTAGACAAGATTTATCAAAACTATGATGTGATTTATTTACCTGCATCCCCAACGATTGCTCCTAAATTTACTGATTCCAGTGATCGCCTTTCTAGTCAGTACTTAATTGCAGATTCCCACCTTGCATTGGGTAATTTTGCTGGTTTACCATCGGTGACGATTCCGATCGGATTTGAACAATCAATGCCCTTTGGTGGAAACGTCATGGGTCGAGCCTTTGAAGAATCCACCACACTTGAGATTGCCTATGTTATTGAGCAATTCACAGGTTTAAAAAATCTTTCAATTCAAACGAGGAAACAAGGATGAATGTCGAAGCAGTTATTGGTTTAGAAATCCATGTGGAAATGCAAACGAAATCGAAAATGTTTTCTGCTGCTCCTGTAACCTATAAATCAGAACCCAATACTGCTGTGGTTCCCCTAGATTTAGGACATCCAGGCACGATGCCTGTGGTCAATCGTCAGGCGATTAGCAACGCTATTCAAGTTTGCCATGCGCTTCACTTACATATCGATTCTCAATTATGGTTTGATCGCAAAAATTATTTTTATCCCGATTTACCAAAGGGATATCAAATTACCCAAAACGCTCGTCCAATTGGATCAGAAGGTTGGATTGAAGTGATGGTTGACAATCAACCTTTTAAAATTCGGATTGAAAGATTGCATGTTGAAGAAGATACGGCGATGCAACATCACTACGAAGGATTTACTTTGGTCGATTACAATCGTGCTGGCATTCCCTTAATGGAAATTGTTACCAAACCCGATATTCGTAACGGCGCACAAGCAGCCGCCTTTGTCGATGCCATTCGCCAAATCGTTTCATTCCTAAAAGTTTCCAGCGGCAAAATGGAAGAAGGCTCACTTCGTTGTGATGTGAATATTTCTGTGCGTCCAGTCGGAACGGAAAAATTCGGCACCAAAGTTGAGATTAAAAACTTAAACTCCATCGCCAATGTTCAACGGGCAATAGATGTGGAAATGCTTCGTCAAGAGCGCTCTTTAATTGCAGGTATTCCCGTTCAGCAAGAAACCAGACGCTATGATGAATTAAAAAAAGAAACCATCATGATGCGAAAAAAGACAGACGCTGTTGACTATAAATATTTTACGGAACCCAATCTTTTACCCATTGATTTATCTCAAGACTTTATTGCTCGTGCTATTTCTCACTCTTTACCACTATCAACAACGAAGCGAAGTAAATATCAAACACAATTTTCTTTAAGTGAGTATGATGCGAACCAATTAACGCAAGATGTGCATGTATCAGAGTATTTTGATCGATTAACATCGATTGGTAACTACTATAAACTTTATGCGAATTGGTTGTTGGGAGACATTGCCTCATTCTTAAACAAACAAAATTTAACCATGGTCGAATTTCCCATCCAACCACAAGAAATGAATGGTTTAATTTCGATGATTGCCAAGGGTGATCTTTCCAATAAACAAGCGAAAGAATTATTCGAATTGATGATTAAAAATCCAACAGATCCTCGTCAACTTGCTGAAAAAATGAATATGCTTCAAATCTCAGATGAAGCCTATATTACCCAACAAGTTCAAGAGGTGCTTACAGCCAATCCTCAATCCATCCTT
>JBEDGE010000031.1:0-5825 GCA_041174805.1 Bacillota bacterium | reverse complement strand
GCCACCTTACAATCTCAACCTAGTTTTTCTATTTTAGTGACGAGGACTGCATGATGAAATCAACCCTCAAATGTCTTGCTTTGAGTTCCTTGATGGCCTTCAGTGCACTTTTTCAAGCATCCACGCAAACCATTTCACCTTTCGCGAATAATCAAATCTCCGTGAAATTAGTCCTTGGTGAACAAGCAACCCTTCCTGGATATCAAGGTGTAAATGATGAATCGATTTATCATCGCAATGTGGTTACCTATACCGCTGCAGCGGATTCAAATTTACCCACACCTACAAAACCTGGCACCACATTTGTCAGCTGGGTTTTTGCGCAATCATCCGCACTTGTTAGGGTTAACAAAATGCCAAGAACCAGTGGCGCAACTTATTATGCTTACTGGCAAGGCGATGGTAGTTTAGCCACAACCATATCCTCATCTTCAGCTTCATCGTCTTCAATCACCACCAGTAGTAGCATCATCACCTCGTCGGAAGTGATGAGTTCTTCAAGTGAAACGTTCGTCCCTTTTAATCTTTACTTACAAGCAAATACAGCTAACGTTAATTGGACCGACGCCAATGCCCAAATTCGCTTATTCTTTTGGAACGCGCCAACAACTTTAGAGTGGCCTGGGACCATCATGACGGATGAAGGAAATGGTTTATACCGATATCGTTTTGAAACCTTCGCTCCTACGAACTTATTATTTGTCAGACTAAATCCCAATAATGCAACAGAGGTTTGGAATCAGACCATCAATTTAACCTACACCATAGGTCAAAACTTATTTACCTTGACCGCTTGGGATAACGGTGAAGGAAAATCAACCGGTTCATGGTCGACTTTTACACCGCCTACATCCAGCAGTGTTACCGCTTCTTCTTCATTGGTCACGTCTTCTGAGATGATTAGTTCTGCAAGTGAAAGTTTAATTTCCTCAAGTTCCATTACTAACGTCAGTAGCCAATCTTCATCGAGTTTAGTTTCAAGCACACCTTCTTCGATTACGTCATCAAGCACGATCGATTCTTCCATAACGGAAACATCCTCGTCATTAGCAAGTGAAAGCATTTCATCTTCATCCTCTTCAACTGCTGTAACCTCCAGTGAATCGTCTTCGATTATTTCAAGCTCAATCGTTTCAAGTGAAACAACGTCTGTTGTTAGTTCTGAACAAGTTTCAAGTTCATTACCAACGAGCAGTGTGCTTCCACTTCAATTTGATGTGTACTTAAAAGTGAATGATCCAAGTGCCGATTGGAGTCAAAGTAACGCGACGTTTAAAATTCATTATTGGGGCAATGGGCAAAATTCAGATTGGAATCAATTACCTTCTTTAACGAGTTTAGGAAATGGCATATATCACTATGCTTTTATGGATTATCAACCGACAAACTTATTATTTCAAAGACGGTCCGCCGACCAAACTATTATTTGGAATATGACAATTGATTATAGCTATCCAGGCGATGATGCTTTATTAACGATTACGTCTTGGTCAAGTCAAGAATATTGCGGCGATTGCCTTGATAAAGGCACAAAATCCACCGGCGTTTGGTCAACTTATTCGCCAGCTTGATCCGATTCAGTTTCTTGATAATTCGCGCGCTTACGTTCGTTTTCTTTTAAATATTTTTTTCTTAAGCGGAATGCTTCAGGCGTAATTTCCACCAGTTCATCTTCGTTCATATAAGCTAAACATGTTTCTAAAGACATTTTACGAGGGGCTTTTAACACCACTTTTAATTCTTTATTCGCCATCCGCATATTCGTTAAGGCTTTAGCTTTGACAACGTTAATCACAAGATCACGAGGATATTTATTTTCACCAACAATCATCCCTTCATACACATCCGTACCTGGCGTGATAAACATTACACCTCGATCTTCAAGATTTTCAATCGAGTAGGTTGTTGCCATGCCCGTTTCAGAGGCGATTAACACACCTTGGTGGTGGCCTTTGTTCGTGTAATTTGTTTTTGGACGATGATCTTTATAAACGTGGGATAAAATACCGAAGCCTTTGGTTAAGGTCATGAAGTCTGTGTTCATCCCAATTAAGCCTGCTGTCGGAATATCATAGGTTAAACGGGTGGTCACTTCCCCTTGTTCCATATGAAGGAGTTGACCTTGTCGTGGTGAGACATAATCCATGATGCTTCCCAAATATTCATGAGGAATATCCATGACGAGTTCTTCGTATGGTTCGCATAAGGTGCCGTTGATTTCTTTGATGATGACGCGAGGTTTACTCACTTCAAGTTCAAAACCTTCTCGTCGCATATTTTCAATGAGAATTCCTAAATGTAATTCGCCGCGACCCGAAACCAATAAAGCATCTTCATTCAAAATGTTTTCAACACGCAACGCCACATCACGTTGAGCTTCTTTCATTAACCGTTGTTGAATTTGGCGGTAAGTGACAAACTTACCTGATTGACCGACAAAAGGGGATGAGTTCGGCGCAAAGGTCATTTGTAAGGTTGGTTCGGAAATGGCGATGGGTGGTAAGGGACGAACATCATCGTTTTGACATAAGGTTTCACCGACGTTAATATCCGCAATCCCGGCAATTCCAACGATGTCACCAGCTTGCGCAACGTCCCGTTCTTGACGTTCTAGACCAACAAAGGTAAACATCTTTAATACCTTAACCGGTTTTAAACTACCATCTAAACGCGATAAGGTATAACCTTCTTGAATTTTTAAAGTGCCAGATTTGACAATCCCGATACCTATACGACCAACGAAGTCATTATAGTCAATTAAACTTGGTTGAAATTGTAGCGTACCTTTGGGAAAAACTCGGGGAGAAGGAATTTCAGAAATAATCAAATCAAAGACCGGTCCAAATCCTTTTTTTTGGGTCTTAGGATCGGATTCGAAACTGCAAGTTCCTTGTAATCCAGAAGCATACACCACTTTAAAATCTAAAAACGCCTCCGGTGCATTAAGTTCAATAAACAAAGATAAAACATCATTGACGACTTTCGTTAAGTTAATATTAGGACGATCAACTTTATTGATCACAACAATTGGTTTAACATTGGCCTCTAACGCTTTCTTTAAGACAAATCGTGTTTGTGGCATCGGTCCTTCTAATGCATCAATCAGTAAAAGACAACCATCCACCATGTTCATGATGCGTTCAACTTCCCCACCAAAGTCTGCATGTCCTGGGGTGTCTAAAATATTAATTTTGTAATCTTTATATTGTAGACCCGTTGCCTTGGCAAGAATGGTAATACCGCGTTCTTTTTCAATCGCGTTATTATCCATCATTCTTTCATTGGTCGCTTGATTGTCTCGAAACATATTGGCAGATTTAAAAAGCTGATCCACCATCGTGGTCTTACCATGGTCAACGTGCGCAATAATAGCAATATTTCTTACTTTCATAATGTACTTTCCAAACGAGATAAGCATATGCTAAATGGGGTCAAAATGCTATCTATTTCCTTTTCAGCACTTTAATGAGTTTAATCATTAAACCAAAACCCTTCAAAAGCATTAAAATAACAATAGGAGTTAAATATGTATCAATCAAAATTAAAATCAGTCTTATTAGATCAACTGTTTCAAACCATTCTGAAGCTTGAAGATATTGAGGCATGTTATCGCTTCTTTGAAGATGTTTGTACGATTAAAGAATTACAAGACCTAGCAGTCCGTTTTGAAGTCGCTCGACTTTTAAACGAAAAGAAGTCCTATGCAGAAATTGTCAAATTAACCAAAGCTTCAAGTGCGACCATATCTCGTGTCAATCGTGCTTTAATGTATGGTGCAGATGGTTATCAACGGGCATTAAAGAAAACAAAATAATCACTTCAAGTGTTTATTGCTTTACTTTGCTAAAGCGTTAAAGTATATTAGTGTGCTATGGAGGTACACTAATATGAATAGCGTACAAAAATCAGCCGTAAGTTTATTTGCCGTCGTTGGTCTAGCGAGTTGTGGAGCACCCAGTATTCCAACCACCTTTGATGCCCTTGTCGACCGGGGTTACGTCATTGTTGGTCTTGATGATACCTTTGCACCGATGGGTTTTCGAAATGACCAAAATGAATTAGTGGGATTCGATGTGGATCTTGCTAAACTCGTTTTTGAAACCCTCGACATCGAAGTTCGTTTCCAACCCATTGATTGGGCGGCAAAAGTTTTAGAGCTTGACGCAGGTAATATCGACATGATTTGGAATGGATTAACCATCACTGAACCAAGAAGATTAGAAATGCTCTTCTCTGATCCTTACATCGCCAATCGCCAAGTCGTCCTTACCAAAGCCGATGCAACGATTGATACCATTGCCGAATTAGCAGGTAAAAAAGTTGCAGCCCAACTTGGAAGTGCCTCTGAAGATGCAGTGAAAGACAATGCAATCTTTGAAGATTTAGAAGAACTCATTACCACTGACACTTTTAATTCTGCCTTACTAGAATTAAACGCAAGCAATGTGGATGCAGTCGTCGTCGATGAAATTTATGCACGTTATTTAATCTCGCAAAATCCAGGTGAATACCGATTAATGACTGAAACCTTAGGTGATGAATTTTACGGTATTGGTTTCCGTTTAGGCAATAACACGATTCGTGACACTGTCAACGACACCTTATTTGATTTGATTGAATCCGGTGAAGCATTAGCCATTGCCCAAGCATGGTTTGCTGAAGATGTCTTCTTAGACCGTGTCGCTTAATTATTGGCTTGAAACCACGCGCTATCTTTGGGATGGCGCGTGGTATAGCATTCAACTCTTTACCCTCACCTTACTTATCGCCACACCCTTGAGTATCGTCGTGGCAGCCATGTATCGGTTTATCAAAGCTTCAAGACCGTTGATTAACTTTTATACCTGGCTCTTTCGTGGAACACCTTTGATGTTGCAATTATTCTTCTTCTTATTTGGCTTACCGGCGATCGGTATATCAATTGATCGATATGCGGTGGCGATCTACGGGTTTGCAATCAATTACACCGCATACTTTGTGGAAATCATTCGAGCAGGTTTAGAATCATTACCGATTGATCAAGAAGAAAGCGCCTTTGTGATGGGTGCAAGTGCACCTTACACCTTTCAGAAAGTATTGTTGCCGCAAGCGCTTCGAAGTCAATTACCTGTCTTTGCCAATGAATGGATTACATTAATTAAGGACACAGCGTTAGTAACCGTTATTGCCATTCCTGACTTATTAAGGAAAGTGAGAGAGGTGGTGTCGCGTGATTTTACGGTCACACCATTCTTTATTGCTGCAGTTTTCTATCTATTATTTAGTTACATCATTATTTTTGGATTAAAACAACTCGAAAAGAGATTTGAAATTTAATGAGGCGTAGTTGCTAAGGAAGCGAAAATTAATTAAGATAGATGCATGAAACAAAAAATAACGAGTTACCTTGGTTTAGTTTTCTTTGGCCTACTCTTTGGATTCTTAATCTGGGGTTTAATTAATTTACTTTCAAATTTTTCGGTTCAAGGTAATGGTTTATTAACCTTTCTTTCGGTCATTATTCCCCATGGTATTGCTTTGGCTTACATTGGTTTTAACCTCGTTGTATTCATTCTCAAAGTAAAAAATTTACCTCAAGTTCAAAAAGACACGAAACCGACAATAGTCGATCCAAAGCTTTAATCATCATTCAATCAACAAATTGCGTTATTTTCGTTTGTGTTTTTAACAACTTTTAATCGAGTAGAATGCATCGAAAATGGTCTATAATAGTCGAGCAGGAAACTTGATGTGATTTTCTTAAAACACTTTCGTCACTATTACATAAAATACGGCTGGTCATTGCTTTTAGGTTTGATGATTTTAGTCGCTGTTGATTGGTTTCA
>JBEDGE010000030.1:0-9016 GCA_041174805.1 Bacillota bacterium | reverse complement strand
AACGCCAAGTAGGGTTTTTCTTCTTAACCATTTTGAGGACGCGATTAAATAAAATCGACTCAGCGGCTTTTCTTCCTGATTCATGAATTTTTTTAATACTAATATGTTGTCTTTCAAAGGTATAACTAGCTTCTGAAAAAGATTCTTCAATCATTCCTGCGACATACAAATAGGTTGTAAGTGTGGTCATATTTGTGTCATTACTTAAGTATTTTCTTTGCTTGGAATCTAACTTGTAATAATGCGTGCTGGCCGCTTTCGGTTTTGCAGTCATAAAATGTATGAACGTTTGAAGAATAAAGATTTTTTGTTCGAGTGTTTCGCCAAGTCTAGGAGATGTGGAAACAAATTTTAAATCTTTTTCTGCGGTTTCATAATCCTCATCGACCAACGCTTGATAAATTTTATGGAAATAAATTTGAATGGTTAGGTTGTTCAGTTCTTTTCCTACTTTAAATGGTTGGGGATCTTTTCCTTCTTTATAAGCTTTTTCAATTCTTTGTAATTCTTCATAGGCTGCGTTGCCTTGGGTGGTGGTGAGGGTTGCTAATCGATAACCATCCGTGACTGTGTCGAGTTTAAATGGCATAAAGTTATAAATCATTAACATCCCACCAACTGCAACCACCACAATCGAAGCATAACGACCCCATTGAAGTTCGTTAAATAAACCATATGCAATAAATAAAGCGATGATAATCTCAAATATGTAAATGATTAATCCACCCCACAAAAAAAGTCGAGGTCTAATCTTTTTGGCTTTAGGGCTTACCGTGGTTTCCCCCGTTAAACCTTCATAAGGTTGAAATTTTAAAATGAATCCATCTTTGGTTCTGACAAATGCTAATCCTAAAAAGTTAACAGTGTTAATCGAATAACCACCAGCAATCGCTCCTAAAACGTGACCGAGTTCTAAACTGATAACATTGATGATAAAAGCACCAAAAATAGTCACAATTGCATATCCATATTGAGAAATGCCATTGATTCCAAGCGTTGTAAAGGCTGGAGCAATGATGTTAACACCAACAAAAATGGCAATCGCAATCATCACACCATACACAATCAGGGTTGTAAATTCTTCTTTTTTCATTTTGTATTATTTTAACACTTTCAAATTATGGAGTGATAGAGGTTGGTTGCCACAATTGATAGTGTTGCTCAATGTTTTCCCAATTCGAACCATTCAGTGTAGCTCGCATTTGATAGTTTTCTTCAGCGCTTTCAAACGCACCACCCAGATAAACCTCTAGCTGGAATTCATATATATTTTCACCGATTTTTTGAATGGTAAGACTGCGATTTGTTAAGGTGATATCGCCATGAAAAGGGAAACCAAACATTGCTTGATTGTGTTCTAAACTTTCCCATTGTTGGATGAATGTTGTGAGCGGACCCATGGTTAATGCTTGTTTGAAGTTATCTTGTGTACGAATGGTTTCAAATTTTCGATCTTGAGCACCAAAGAAACCGACGGGATAAGTTTCATCGCGAATTTCATAAATAGTGGTGGCATCAGCATATAGTTGATAATCCAAATCAATGTCGATTGAGATTTCAGTTTGAAACATTAGATTGATAGTTCCTTGTCCGTAGGTAACCAAATTAGGGTGACGAGATAATAAAAGCTCTTCTTCCTCAACAAAATTATTAAACCAGTAATAGTCAGATCCAAAATAAACATGACTTAAATCACGATGCTTACGTATGATTTGGGTTTGATTAAAGCGTTCGTCACTGGGTTGTAAATTTCTGATTGCCAAAATAGCCTCTTGCCCTTCAATCTGTTGGTTTAAAGCTAGGGAAGAAAGACTTGAACCAACGTTAGGGTTTTGATTAAGAAACGTAATGTTTTGGTTTTGAAAATCACCTTCAACTGCATCAATTACAGCGTAAGGTGTTACGACATCTTCTAGCGTTGGATAGTTAAATTCAAACAAGGGTAAAGGGTCTAAAACGGATAATTCAACGATGTTGTGGGTTGTTTCAATGAGCGTTTCTCTCAAAATAGTTCGACCATTGATGTAGGGATTAAAATCCTCATTTGGAATGGGGGTGGAAGAATTCAAAACAGAGGAAATACTAGATGAGTTCGCAGGGCGACAACCACTTAAAACAACAAAGATAATGGGTAGATATAACTTTTTATTCATGTCGTTTTTTTTGGAAATATTGTTTCAGTAGGGTTTGAGATTCAAGAGACAAAATGTCAGATTGCGTTTGTGGTTGATGTTGTAAATGAGGAATTTTATGCATGTGTAATTGTGACTGAATCGCTCCACTTTTTTCATCCTTTACCGCATACACAATACGATCAATACGGCTTTGGATAAGCGCACCAGTACACATCATGCAAGGTTCTAAAGTAACGTATAGCGTACAACCTTTTAATCGCCACGATTGGAGATGTTGACTTGCTTGTGCCATCGCTATAAGTTCGGCGTGGGAGGAAACATTTTTTTGTTTTTCTTTAAGATTTTGGCCTCGACCAATCACCTGATTTTGATAGACAACGATTGCGCCGACAGGTACTTCATCCATTTCAAAAGCACGTTTGGCTTCAACCAAAGCTTCTTTCATCCAGTGTTCATCACTGAATATCATCGATGCCTGCTTATTTTTGTTTACCAATGACCGTTAAACCACCCATCCAAGGAACGAGTACATCGGGGATTTTCACGTCGCCATTTGCTAATTGGTATTGTTCTAAAATGGCTGGGACAATTCGCGAGGTCGCAAGCGCTGACGCATTTAAGGTGTGGGCAAATTTTGTTTTTTGAGTGGTTGGATCTTTATAACGAATCTTGCCTCTTCTTGCTTGATAATCGCGAGCGTTTGAAACAGAGGAAACTTCTTTATAAATATTTAAGGAAGGGATGTAGACTTCAATATCGTGGGTTCTTGCCATTGAATGAGAACAATCACCAGCAGCAAGTTTAGATACACGGAAGTGTAAACCAAGTTTTTCCACCAGTGAAGATGCTTTGGCAACTAATTCAAGAAACATCGCAGGACTTTGTTCTTCTCGCGTATATTGAACGAGTTCAACTTTATTAAATTGATAACCACGAATCATCCCGCGTTCTTCGCTACGATAACTTCCAGCTTCGTAACGATAGCAAGGGGTATAGGCAAAATACTTTTTGGGTAGTTGTGAACCATCTAAAATTTCATCGCGATGAAGATTGACTAATCCGGTTTCCGCGGTTGGTAATAAAAATTTTTCGGGTTCCGTTTTCTTTAACCAAAATACATCATCTTTAAATTTTGGAAATTGACCTGCAGTTAAGCCGGATTCATAGTTTAATAAGTGTGGCAATAGCACCATTTCATAGCCATCTTTAAGATGTTCGCTCATAAAAAAATTAAGTAGAGCCCATTCTAATTGGGCACCAAGACCGCGATAAATCCAAGTTCCTGCACCAGATATCTTTGCAGCACGTTGGTAATCAATGATACCTAAATGTTCCGCAATGTCGACATGGTCCTTTATTTTAAAAGGAAAACTTGGTTGTTTACCAACGATGCGAATTGCTTCGTTGTTTTCTTTACCACCTTCTTTGAGATCTTCATCGGGTAAGTTGGGCAATTCGAGTAAGAAGTTTTCAATTTTGAGTTCTAAGGCTTTTAATTCTTGTTCTTTTCCTTGAATCGACTGGTTGAGAACTTTGACTTGGGAAAAAATAGCTTGGACATCACGACCCGCTTTTTTTGCTTCGGGTACAGATGCAGAAAGTTTATTCGCTTCGGCTTTTACTTGTTCAACATCTAATAAAAGTTGTTTGCGCAATTGAGCATCTTTAAGAAGGTCATCAAAGTTGACGGTGAAACCTTTTTTGGCGAGCAAAGCAACAACTTTTTGGGTTTGATCTTTAATGAGTTGGAGATCAAGCATACACTAGGCCTCCACTTCTTCGTCGTCATCCCCTTCATCTGTGTCTGGGGTTTCGGGTTCGTTGGGGTTATCGAGTTCAACCGTTTCAACTTCTTCGGTTGGTTCTTCTAAACTCGGTTCAACAATCGCAATCGAAGAAACAAATTCTTTTTCACCTAAACGAATTAAACGCACACCTTGTGTGGAACGAGCAATGACACGAACTTGGGTTAAGGAAATACGGATGATGACACCGGCTTTCGTTACCACCAATAGATCTTCATCACCATTGGCCGCCTTTAAGGCAATGAGGTTTCCATTTTTATCGGAAGCTTTAATCGTATTCACACCTTTTGCACCGCGCTTCGTTTGACGATATTCTTCAAAAGCAGTCATCTTACCAAAACCTTTATTGGTCACGACAAGAATATATTTACCTTCTGAAGTGGTGGAGACACCAATGACTTTAGCGCCTTCTGCTAGTTTCATTCCTCGCACACCAGCAGCGGTTCTTCCCATATCACGAACATCACTTTCTGGGAATGTCACCATCTTACCGCTAGAGGAGGCAAGACTAATGAGTAAGGTGCCGGTTGTTTGTTTGACATCAAGTAACATATCACCTTCTCTTAAAGAAATGGCAATCTTACCGTTTTGTCTAATGGATTCAAATTCTTTAATTTCCGTACGTTTAACAACGCCTTTTTCAGTAATAAAGAATAAGTAGTGGCCTGGTGTATATTCATCGACAGAAATAATGGATTTGATGGTTTCTTGTTTTTCCAAACTCAACAAGTTCACAACCGGAATACCTTTTGCCGTTCTTGCAAATTCAGGAATTTGATAACCGCGTAAGCGATAGACTTTTCCTAAATTTGAGAAGAATAAAATATCAGTGTGCGTTCTTGCGTTAACAATGATGGAGACAATATCGTTTTCGTTTAAACCAGCACCTTTAACACCACGACCACCTCGGTTTTGTGTACGAAACACTTCGGGTAATTGTCGTTTAATATAACCATTTTGTGTCATGGTGATGACGATGTTGGTTTCTGGGATGAGATCTTCATCTTCAATCGATGAAAGGTTGTCGGAAATTTCAGTCATACGATCGTCGCCAAATTTATCTGCAATCACATCTAAATCGTTGAGAATGACATCAATCACCATTTGGCGATTGCCAAGCAATTGTTTGTAATAGGCAATATTCTTTTCGAGCTGTAATTTTTCATCTTCTAATTTTTGCTTTTCTAATCCGGTTAAGCGTCTTAGTGGCATGTCCACAATTTCTTTGGTTTGTCTTTCAGAAAGGTTAAACCGTTGAGCAAGTGTGTTTCTTGCAACATCGATGTTGGCGGATTTCTTTAAAATATCAACGATTGCGTCAATGTTATTGATTGCGATTAAATAACCATTGACGATATGAATGCGATCTTCAGCTTTGGTTAATTGATAACGCGTTCTTCTTTCCACAACTTCGATTTGATGATCAAGATAATGTTGAATCATGGATTTTAAAGATAGAACTTTGGGTTGACCATTGACGAGTGCAAGGTTAATAATCCCAAAACTTACTTGGAGTTGAGTGTGTTTATAAAGTTGGTTTAATAAAACTTCTGGAATGATGTCTCGACGAACTTCAATGACAACACGAATCCCATTTTTATTGGATTCATCGCGAATATCGGTGATGCCTTCAATGACTTTATTTCGAACTAAATCAGCGATGGTTTCAATCATGGAGGCTTTGTTTACTTGGTAAGGAATTTCTTTAACGATGATTCGTTTCTTACCGTTTTCAAATTCTTGAATATCCACCTTGGAACGAATGACCAATGATCCAGTTCCAGATTCATAGGCTTGACGAATGCCTGCTTTACCAAGGATCATGCCACCCGTTGGGAAGTCAGGTCCTTGAATGTGGTCTTGCATCAGTTCTAAAACATCAATGTCAGGATTTTTAGCATAAGCTTTAATCGCACTCACCACTTCTCTTAAGTTGTGGGTTGGCATATTTGTCGCCATCCCAACCGCAATTCCTGATCCACCATTCACTAATAAGTTGGGGAAACGAGAAGGTAAAACGACAGGTTCTTTTTCGGTACCGTCATAGTTATCGACAAAATCGACGGTTTCATCATCGATATCTTTGACCATTTCCATCGCCATTTTAGCCATTCTTGCTTCGGTATAACGCATCGCGGCCGCTTCATCACCGTCGACGGATCCAAAGTTACCATGACCATCCACCAACGTGTAACGCATGGAGAAAGGTTGTGCTAAACGAACGAGTGTGGAATAAATTGCTTGGTCACCGTGAGGGTGAAATTTACCCATGACATCACCAACGATACGCGCTGATTTTTTATAGGGTTTATCCGATTGCATCCCTAATTCATTCATGCCAAAAATAATCCGACGATGCACCGGCTTTAAACCATCACGCACATCAGGAATCGCTCGCGACACAATGACGGACATGGAATAGTCTAAAAAAGCAGTCCGTACTTCGTTTGAAATATCGACGTCTTTTAAACCAGCCTCAATCCCTTCTTGGATGACACCTTCAACTTTTGGATCTTTATTATCTGCCATACACCTTCTCCTTAAATATCCAAGTTCTTAACGAACTTAGCATTCTTTTCAATAAAGTCACGACGTGGTTCAACGTTTTCACCCATCAAAGCATCAAAGACAGAATCCGCTTCAATCGCATCTTGTAAAGCCACTCTTAACATCTTGCGGGCTTTGGGATCCATCGTGGTTTCCCATAATTGTTCCGCATCCATTTCCCCTAAACCTTTATAGCGTTGGAATGGATAGCCTTCTGGAAGATTAAGTTGTTTCTTAATTTGTGCTAATTGACCATCGTTGTATGCGTAATAAGCCTTTTGATGGTATTCAACTTTATAGAGAGGTGGTTGGGCAATATAAACATATCCAGCCTCAATCAGTGGTCTCATATAACGGAAGAAAAAGGTAAGTAATAAGATACGAATATGACTACCGTCAACGTCGGCGTCCGTCATAATCACAATCTTATGATAACGAGATTTACTAACATCAAATTCAGGAAGGATACCTGCACCAATTGCGGTAATTAAGTTACCGATTTCTGTGTTTGCAAAAATTTTCTTTAATTGTGCTTTTTGAACGTTGAGAATTTTACCACGCAAAGGAAGGATAGCTTGGGTTTCTCGGTCGCGACCATTTTTGGCAGAACCACCAGCAGAGTTACCTTCAACGATATACAACTCAGAGACGACTGGGTCTTTGCTTGAGCAGTCTGCTAATTTCCCTGGTAAGGTTGATAAATCAAGCGCGCCTTTACGACGAATGTTTTCTTTGGCGTTTCGGCTGGCAATACGAGCGTCAGCCGCCAATTGCACCTTGTCCATGATAATCTTGGCAAGCTTGGGGTTTTCCATCATGAAACGATGGAGTTGATCACCCACAATGTTCGAAACAATCTTTCTAACTTCAGCGTTACCTAATTTGGTTTTGGTTTGACCTTCGTATTGTGGGTCTCTGTGCTTAACAGAAATGATCGCAGCCATCCCTTCACGGATGTCATCACTGGTGAAGTTTTCTTCACTTTCTTTAAGCATCTTTTGTTCACGAGCATATTGATTAATAATTCGAGTGGTCGCTAAGCGGAAGCCTTCTTCGTGCGTACCACCTTCGTGTGTGTGAATGTTGTTGCAAAATGAATACACACTTGGGTTATAACCGTTGTTATATTGAATCGAAATTTCGGCAAAGATATTGTCTTCGCTACCATAACAAAAGATGACTTCAGGGAATAAGGGTTCTTTGTTTTTATTAATATATTGAACATATTCCTTAATGCCACCTTCGTAATAAAATTCTTCTTTAACTTCGTTTTCTCCACGTACATCTGAAATGGTTAAACGTAAACCACCGTTTAAATACGCCATTTGTCTTAAACGATCGCGAATGGTTTCAAAATGGTAAACTTGTGTTTCTGTAAAAATAGTTGGGTCGGCAAGGAATGTGACAGTTGTCCCTGTGCGATTACTTACACCAATTTCTTTGACGGGTTCTAAAACTTTTCCACCATTACCAAATTTAATTTTGTATAACTTACCATTGCGGTGAACTTCAGCAATCATCCATGAAGAAAGAGCGTTGACAACCGATCCACCAACACCGTGGAGACCACCTGAGACTTTATAACCACCACCTTCACCAAACTTACCACCTGCGTGTAAAACGGTATAGACCGTTTCGAGTGCTGGTTTGCCGGTTTTAGCGACGATATCAACAGGAATGCCTCGACCATCATCCTTGACGGTCACGGAACCATCCTTGTTCAATGTGACATCAATATTTTTGGCATAACCTGCGAGCGCTTCGTCAACAGAGTTGTCCACGATTTCCCAAACGAGGTGGTGTAAACCAGCTACCGACGTGGTACCAATATACATCCCTGGTCTTTTTCGAACCGCTTCTAAACCTTCAAGCACTTGAATGCTTGAAGCGTTATATTCTGTTTTGACTTTTTCGCGTTCTTTTTCTTCTGCAAGTTCGCGGATTACTTTTTCTTCTCTGGTTTCTTTCATGGTTAAACCCTCCTTTGGATTTGGCTGTTTTGAATGTTGTAGATCGTTGCTGGCGAGTCAAGCATATGGGTTGTGGTAATGAATACTTGTTGTAGTTTTTGTAAAAACTGGAGGAGTCGCTTTTGTGTTGGCTCGTCTAACTCACTTAGCACATCATCTAGAACGATAATCGGCCTTAGTGCTTGATCTTCAACGAGGAAGTAAGGTGCGATTTTCAAAGCGATTGCTACTAACCTATTTTCACCTTGAGATCCATAGCTTGCGATGGTTTGTTGGTTGTAGATCGCTACAAAATCTTCGCGTTGGGTCCCTAGTTGAGTTGTTTTTCTTCGTATGTCATCCTCCAACTTATTGGCAAAGAGAAGGGTTGCTTCTTTGAAGAAATCTTGTTGCGGATTCACATAAGGAACATATTGAAGTCGTATATCAATCGGTGCGCCTTTGACTGCACTGGTAATCTTACTAATGACTTTATTGATGCTTTCGATGTAAGAGTGCCGAGCAACCACAATCGGATAACTTGCTTCAATCAATTGTTTGGTTACGATTGCTAGGTGTT
>JBEDGE010000029.1:0-4936 GCA_041174805.1 Bacillota bacterium | reverse complement strand
GTATGGGGGCAGTGGGAATTAGAATTCGCCAATCAACCTTTATGGAAAATTTTTGCCATCTGGGAAGGTGGCCTTGCCATCATGGGTGGGGCACTTGGTGGAGCATTAGTAGGCATCCTTTACGTATTGTTAAAACGAAAAGATATCAGTATCATTCCTGCAGTGGATTTAGCTGTGCCAACGATTCTTGTCGCTCAAGCGATTGGTCGGTGGGGTAACTTCTTTAATCAAGAAGTGTATGGTGCGATTGCCAATGTTGATCAATGGATGTGGTTACCGACGTTTATCCGTGAACAAATGACCATCAATGGAAGCTTTAGAGTCCCATTATTTTTAATTGAATCGATGATTAATTTAACCGGATACTTTGTCATTCGATTTGGTGTAGGTGAAGGCTTGAAGCATATGAAGCGCCCTGGAGATCAAGCGTTGATGTATCTAGTTTGGTATGGCTTAACACGTGGCATCATGGAACCATTAAGAAATCCTCTTTATAACATGGGTAACGCTGGTAATTGGAGTTTCGTTTGGGGTTGGGTGTTCTTTGCTGCTGGCTTCGTGGCAATATTACTTAACCATCTTGTTTTACCCAAATTAAAAAAGTAATATGAAACCTTATTCACTCGTCCTCTTTGATTTAGATGGCACAGTTGCGGATACCGAATTGGTGATGGTGCAAACCATGATTAGTTTTATCGATCGTTATGCACCTAGCAAAAAGACAACCTTAAATGAATTAATTAAAATTTCTGGACCACCCCTTGTTGACACCTTAAAACAATATTTCCCCAAAGAAGATCCTCAGCAACTTGCCAAAGAATTTGCTGTGAAGGCGAGAGAATTTTATCCTCGTTTTGCCGTTGCTTTTCCCGGCATAACTTCATTATTATCTTTTTGTAAAGATCGACAAATTCCAGTGGGTATTGTTACGTCAAAATTAAGAATCAACGCTTTATTTACCTTAGAAGTGATTGGATTAAAAGATGCCTTTCCGTTGGTGATAAGTTTAGATGAGGTTAAAAAACCAAAACCAGATCCTGAAGGCATTTTATTAGCATTAAAACATTTTAAACAAGCAGCGAAACATACCTTGTTTGTCGGTGATACCACGTATGATTATTTTGCCGGTCAATCTGCCGGCGTGGATACAGCTTTGGTGACATGGGGATTTAAAAAATTTACGCAAGATATCCAACCAAATTTTTGGATTGATCATTTCGATCAAATCAAGGAGTACCTCAAATGATGCAACAAGTGGATGTGGTCATCGTCGGTGCCGGCCCTGCTGGTATGAGCGCTGCATTAGCAGCTCATCAAGCTGGCTATTCACTCATTCTATTGGAGAAGAGTATGCCAGGAGGCAAGCTTAATTCCTATCAAACATTGGAAGGTTTTCCAGGATATGAACATATGTCCGCACAACAATTTGGATTAGACCTTTATGATGCGTTAACCAAAAAAGATGTTCAAACAACCTATGGTGATGTTCAATCCATTGAAAAAAAAGGTGATGTTTTTATTGTCACGACCGATGCAGGAAATTATCAGAGCAAGGCAGTTATCATGGCCACAGGTACGAGAGAAAAACCCTTGACGATTCCTGGCGCCGAAGCATTATTAGGTCAAGGCATTAGTTACTGTGCTGCTTGCGATGGCGGTTTCTTTACAGACAAAGATGTTGCAGTGATTGGTTCGGATTTGCATGCGCTTGAAGAAGCGATATTTCTTGCCAACATTTGCCATCATGTTTATGTTTTAATTCCTCAACCAGGATTAGCACCGAAGAATTGGTTGGTTAAATTAAACCAATTAGCGAACGTTACCATCATCGAAGGTGCCACACCGTTACAAGTGATAGGGCAAAATATGGTTACCGGTTTACGTTATCAAACACAAGTTCACGGCGAACAAGAAATTCTCTTAGATGGTATCTTCCCAATTTTAGGATGGGTTCCAAACTTTCAAGCTTTAAAGACTTTTCAAAACCTGCTTGATCAAGATGGTTATGGTCTTGCAAATAAAGAAGGCGTTAGTCAGATTCCAGGATTATTTATTATCGGAGATTTACAAGCAAAGGCCACACGCAGAGTTAAAAATGTGATCGCCCAAGGTCAATTGGTTGTTAAAGAACTCGTGAATGTTATCAAACGTTAATTCGGTGAGAAATTAACCTATAATTTATTTATGAAATCAGAAGTTATTATTTTAACCGGGATGTCAGGGGCAGGAAAATCGACTGCCATTTTTGCTTTTGAAGAGATGAAATACCAATGTATTGAAAACCCACCTGCTGATTTATTCCCATCATTGTTTCAACATATTCATCAGCAAATTACCCAAACAAGAACCGTTGTCAGTGTCTCGCTTTTTAACGCCCAAAAAGCAATTGAAGCTGCTAAAAAAGTTGTAGGATTAAAAACGAAAATCATTTGTTTAATTGCCAAAGAAATTGATTTGGTTTCTCGTTATAAACTCACACGCCATCTTCACCCTTTACAAACGGAAGGCTTTACTTTGATGCAAGCGATTCAGCGCGATCAAGCATTGGTTGAATCTTTACGCACACAAGTGGATGTGATGTTTGATAGTACTGGGTTTTCTGTCACCCAGTTTAGACAACAATTAATTGCGATGTTTAGTGCCAATCAATCTCATTTAACAATTGGATTAGTATCTTTTGGATTTAAACATGGAATTCCCCTTGATGCCGATTTTGTATTTGATTTAAGGGTTATTGAAAACCCATATTATCAGCCAGCTTTAAAATCACTTTCGGGTTTAGATCAACCGGTGATTGAATTTGTGAAATCCCAAAAAATGTTTCATCAATTACTAGATCAGGCACAACAATATCTTCAAGTGATGATTCCTCAACTCATTAAAGAAGAGAGATCTTTTTATGAAATTGCGATTGGATGCACCGGTGGCCGTCATCGCTCGGTTGTATTTGCCCAAGCGCTTGGAGAAAAACTCAAGAGCCAATTTCCTTTGGGTATATTGATGATCCATCGGGATATTCATAAACATACGGATCAAGAATGAATTCAAAGCTTCAATCTTTTACAGCGTTTGTTAAAGAAGAACTGACGACAAAACCTTATGATAAGAATCGTAAACTTGCGATGTTTGCAGGTTTTGTTAAGGCAAACGGTCGTTATGTATTTTCCAAAAAAAACGAAAAGCTAACGCTTTCAACAAGTTATGCCAAAATCGCCCAATTTTTTTATCAAACCAGTAAGAGTGTGTTAAAGGTCAATCCCAAATTTGAATATCGTCAATCGCCTCGTTTTAGTCAACGACAAACTTATTGGATTATCTTTGAACAACATGTCAGTGAAATTTTAAAAGCGATTCACTTAGATTTTGATTCTTCACCTGAAGTTTATTTGAAACAGTTTTCAAGCATTGACGCGATTGCCGGTTATTTGAGTGGCTTATTCCTTGCCACAGGCAGCGTCAACCATCCATCAAGCTCCTCTTACCACTTAGAAATGAGTAGTGATGATGAAGACTTTTTAACGGAGATTCAACGATTATTAAAACAAGTCAAAAGTTTACGATTCTCATTTAAACTCGTTGCTCGCAAAGGTAAATACATCCTTTATTTAAAAAAATCTGATCAAATTGCCGATTTTCTCATTTTTATGGGCGCGACAGAAGCGACACTCGAATACGAAAATGTTAGAGTAGCAAGGGATTTTTCCAATTCGGAAAATCGCTTACAGATTTGTGAAAACGCGAATATGGCAAAAACCATTGCTGCTGCCAAGAAACAAAAACAAGCGATTTTACACATTGATAAAACCATCGGTTTACAGCATTTAGATAATCCAAAACTAGAGAAATTGTGTCGCTTAAGAATCAAGCATGATTCCAGCAGTTTAGAAGAATTAGCTACGATGATGTCTACGTTTTACCAAAAACCGATTAGTAAAAGTCAACTTAATCATCTCTTTCGGGGTCTGATGGTTTTATCAAAGAAATTAAAGGGTGCTCCATGACGCTCTTACAACAACTTGGTAAACGGATTGTGTATTTAAGGTCGGAGAAGGGTTGGTCCCAATTGACCCTATCGGTTGAGGCAAATTTGAACCGCAATTACTTATCAGATTTAGAACGAGGTAGACGAAATCCCACCTTAAAAGTTCTGGAAAAAATAGCCTTTGCTTTATCCATTGATTTGGCAACTTTATTCAAAGGTATCAAGGCGATTTAAAGTTGCCGTAAAACCCTTTATTCTTTAAATTTAATCATATATAATACTTTTGGTAAAAATACCAGGAGGCCTTGTATATGGCAATTAAAGTTGCAATTAATGGATTTGGTCGAATTGGCCGTTTATCGTTCCGTCGTATCGTTGAAGTCGGTGGCATTGATGTTGTTGCCATCAATGACTTAACGGATGCAAAAACCTTAACGTATTTATTGAAGTATGACACCACTCATGGCCGTTTTGCAGGTGGCACTTTAGAAACCTCAGCAGATGGTAAAGCCATTATCTTTAATGGTCGCTCCATTCCTGTGTTAGGCCAAGCAGATCCTAACTTAATTAACTGGTCACAATATGGTGCAGATTTAGTGTTAGAATGCACCGGTCGCTTTAAAGGAAAAGAAGACGCTAAAGTGCATATCACTGCTGGTAAGGCTAAGGGTGTGGTCATTTCTGCTCCTGCGGATGAAAATACCCCAACATACGTTTTTGGTGTTAACGAAAATAAATTAACCAAAGACATGGATGTGATTTCCGGGGCAAGTTGCACAACCAACTGCTTAGCACCTTTAGTCAAAGTCTTAAATGATGCGTATGGTATTGAAACTGGTTTTATGACAACCGTCCACGCTTACACCAACGATCAAACCACATTAGACTTAGTGAAAAAAGGTGATAATCGCCGTGGTCGCGCTGCTGCTGCAAACATCGTTCCTTCTTCTACCG
>JBEDGE010000028.1:0-3201 GCA_041174805.1 Bacillota bacterium | reverse complement strand
GTAATAATGTAAATTTTCATTTATAATGAAAGTGTTTTCATTATAGGGGGTTCATCATTATGAACAATATGAAAGATCGCGTGACAATTTATGAGGTTGCAGTTGCCAGTGGTGTCTCACTTGCAACCGTTTCTCGTGTCATCAACAACAATTCAAACGTCACAGAAAAGACGAGAAAAAAAGTGGAAGAAACGATTGCTAGATTAGGTTATAAACCTTCCCGTTTAGCGCAAGCTCTGGCAACGAATAAAACGACGAATATTGGGATTGTCATTCCCAGTGCAAATTATGTTTATATCGCAAACATGCTGAATGGGATGACCGATGAAGCTAAATTAAGAGGCTATCAACTCACTTTATTTGTCACGAATAAATCAAAAGAAGATGCTTTACAAGTCGTTGAAAAGGTCATCACCTCTCACGTGGATGGTGCGATTATTTTTGATGATGAATTGGATCATGAAGATATTAATAAACTTGCCAGTTACAAGATTCCTCTTGTTGTGATTAACAATTCAGTTAAAGGTGAACGTTTGGCCTCGATTAACTTTGATTACGAAAAGAAGATTAAAGAAGTGATCCAACAATATTTTAAAAAGGGCAGTAAGAAGATGTATTTTTTACACTTACATCATTCAGGTCGTCTGCTTGAAAGAATTGAAAAGTCTTTTATTGATGCGCACATTAAAGCTGGAAAAAATTATGGCGTGTTTTCCATCGAAGATTCTTATCGGCAAACCTATGCTGATTTTATGGAAATCTTTAAATCTACAAAGTCTGGTTATTTTTTAGCTTATCGCGATTCACTCGCTGCAGCGGTTATTAATGCTGCCATTGACTCAGGTTTGAGAGTGCCACAAGATGTTGAAGTTTTATCGATTATTGGTACAAAATATGTTTCCATAATTCGGCCACAGCTTTCTAGTTTGCATTTAGATTTGAAAGAAGTGGGATCTAAAGCTGTCACGATGTTATCTGGCTTGTTTACCGATGAGCAAAAGGAGAAGAATCTCGAGTTTGAATCCACCTTTGTCAAACGCGCGAGTACCTTGTTTTAAATATGATAAAAATCTTTGATGAATTAAAGCAAAGAGGGTTAATTAAAGACACCTCTAATGAAGAAGAAGTTAGACAGTTATTAAGCTCACCGACCACGATTTATTCAGGATTTGATCCTAGTGCAATTTCCATGCACTTAGGTAACTTTGTTCAAATCTCCATCTTAATGCGATTACAAAAAGCTGGCCACAGAATTATTGCAGTCGTTGGCGGCGCTACAGGTATGATTGGAGATCCTTCTGGAAAAAGCAAAGAACGTAATTTGTTACATGCTGAAGCGCTTGAGGCTAATACCCAAGCGATCAAAAAACAATTACAACGATATTTAGATTTTTCTGATCCCAAAAAAGGGATTGTAGTGAATAACTTTGAATGGTTAGGCAAACTAACGATGATTGATTATCTACGCGATTATGGAAAGTACTTTCCCATCAACTACATGCTCGCAAAAGATGTTGTTGCCAATCGATTAGAATCAGGTTTGTCATATACAGAGTTTTCATACATGTTATTACAATCGATAGACTTCCTTCACCTCTATCAAAAAGAAAATTGCCAACTACAATTTGGTGGCTCGGACCAATGGGGCAATTTAACCAGTGGTTTGGAATTAATTCGAAAAATAGGTTCATCCGATAAAAAAGCAGGCGTATTCTCCACCCCTTTAATTACCAGAAGTGATGGTAAAAAGTTTGGAAAAACTGAAGATGGTGCTTTGTTTTTGGATGCTTCCTTAACTTCTCCTTATGCAATTTATCAATATTTCTACAATGTGGATGATGCGACAGCTTTAAGCTATTTAAAGGTGTTTTCTTTTGATTCACTTGAAACCCTTGCAGGCATCGAATCTCAACATCAAGCGAATTTAGGTCAACGTATTGCCCAAAAGTATTTAGCAGCCGGCATGGTTAAAGTTTTACACGGAGAAATGGCATTGAATGAAGCAAAAATGATGTCAGAAGTTTTATTTACTGGCCAATTTAAATCCTTAACGGAAGCCCAACTGTTATCAGTTTTAGGTGGTTTAAAAGTAAAATTATTACCAGGCATTTTATTAGAAGATGCTTTGATTCAATCTAATCTAGCCTCCAGTAAACGAGAAGCTAGAGAATTCATTCAGGGTCAATCGATCAGTATTAATGGAGAGATTGTCAATCAATTAACCTATACGTTTAAGAAGGAACAAGCACTTTTTGGAACATACTTTGTTTTACGACGGGGCAAAAAGCTTTACGTTTTAGTTGAATTACAATCCTAATAAAAAAAGCTTGGTCATGATAACCAAGCTTTTTAAATTTCTTAACAATTGAACGATTACAACAAACGGTTATAGTATTCAACGATTTGTGCTTCGTTAATGTCTTGTGGTAATTCTTTTCTTTCTGGGAATCTAGCAAACACACCTGACAATTTTTCTTTGTCTACGGTGACGTAGGCTAAGGTTCCAGCGTTACTGGCAAGTGAGGCTTTAATCGCCACTAAGTTCTTGCTCTTTTCTGCGACAGCAATCACATCATTGACTTCGCATAAGTAACTCGGAATATCAATTTTGGCACCATTAACGGTGATATGACCGTGGTTGACTAATTGACGAGCAGCTTTCCGTGTTTTTGCAAAGCCTAAACGGAAAACAAGATTGTCTAATCGTGATTCAAGAATTTGCATAAAGCGTGTTCCTGTAACTTCTTTAGACTTTAAGGCGATCAAGAATAAACGACGGAATTGGCGTTCATTAACACCATAGGTGAAACGAAGCTTTTGTTTTTCTAAAAGTTGTTTGCCGTATTCGGAAGGTTTTTTCTTACGACCTTGACCGTGTTGACCAGGACCATAAGGACGTTTGGCTAATTCCTTACCCGTTTCTAAAGTCGAAAATCCTAAACGACGCGAACGCTTCCAATCTGAACCTCTAAATCTCATGAGATATGTAATCTCCTTTCTTTATTGCAGACATAAAGCTAGGTGCACACTCCACGCTTCGGATGCTAAGAATCATTTCGCCTTTAAGCTCAGGTTACTTTGTTCCATTGGTCTTAGCGGTCGGACAAGCGGTATATGCATGCTTTGACATGCTTCAATACTATACAAAAAGCAGGCATTGATGTCAATCATCGCAAGTTAAATGAATATGCTATATTGAGA
>JBEDGE010000027.1:0-11211 GCA_041174805.1 Bacillota bacterium | reverse complement strand
AACTTGCTTATTTGGTTTCACCTTCTCAGTTCGGTCAACCTAACGAAAATAATATATTCGCTTCCACAGTTGTGGCCCAAGCGAATGAAGAAGCAATTTATTACCGAAATTTATTTAACGCTGGTGATTTAGCATACTCCGTTGAGTTCTTGTACGCTCAAAATGTTCCAGCTGCAGTCGAAGCTCTTTTATCACTAGAAAATATTCTTTCACTTGCCAGTAGTCAAACCTTGTGGGCAATGGTGATAGCTATCATTATGATGGTTGTGGTTTTAGTCATTGTTTATCGCCTTGGTTCTCTTGGTGTGATCACAACAACATCACTTTCCATCTTTGTCACATTATTTACCTTCATCACCTTAAACTTAGAGTTTTCAAGTGGTGCTCTAATCGGATTTTTAGCGATTGGTATTCTCGGTATTTTTACGTCAGTCATGTATCTTACCTACGCACGTAGGGAAATTTATCAAGGAAGAAGTTTTAAGAAAGCTCACGCTGAGGCGAACGGTCAATTATTACCGTGGATCATTGACACAACCGTTATTGGTCTTGTCTTTGGTTTATTCCTCTACATATTTGGTGGTAATCTTGCACAAAGCTTAGCAGTCATTTTCATGATTGGTTCCGTTAGCAACGCCATCATCGTTTATTTAGGAAATCAATTGTTATTTGGTCAATTCCTACAAGCTAACATTTTATCGAAAAAATTGGGTTGGTTAAATTTGAAGGCTTCACTTATTCCTGATTTATTGAAGAATGAAAAACCAGTTTATGTTGGTCGATTTGCAACGCGTGATTTTGCTTCTAAAGGTCCCTTACTTTCGCCGATTGCGATGGTCGGTGGTCTATTAACTTTAGTCGCCATGGTGACTTTATCAAGCTTTAATTTAACGCCGATTGCTTCTCCCACTCAAACAAGCAATGCTCGCCTCTATTTAGAAGCGAAGGAATTTTCTCAATTTGAAACCACTGCAGATTTACAAGTTTTAATTGATGACCTTTTTATTGACGGTGAATCCATAACCTTAAGTGAACCAACCATCCAAGTCCATGATTTAACACGTCGGGAAAATGAAATTGCGGTTGAATATAGAATTTTTGTTGCTGAACTTGCAATCGAAACTTTAGAAGGTGTCACCTTTAGTTTTAATAACGGCACGGATCCCATTATCGAAGCGGACAACTTCAATGATTTATTAGAGGAAGTCATCACGCTTGTCTATGAAGATGATCGGGTGACGATGGTGGGTTTCTATCCTTCTGAAACACTCACCAATCAACCCACGGTGATGGATATGACTTTTGGGGCTTTACTCGCCATCCTCTTAGTGACGGTTTATCTATTATTACGACATGGTATTGCAAAAGCATTCACCACCACCTTCATCAGCGCAGCTTTGGGTTTATTGACCTTAGGTTTGTTTGTTGCCACACGAATTCCTTCACCATCAACCATTACTTTAAGCATGGTCATGATTGCTTACGTAGCGATGCTTTCAATTCTATCCATTTTCATGCGCGCCAAAGATCTTCAAGGTACACAAAAAGATCGCCCAGCTTCTATCGATGATTTCACGTTATCTTTAAAGAAAGCATCGAGCCAAATTGCTGCACCTATTTTCTTAACTGTTCTCGGATTAGTCTATCCAGGACTCACCTATTTAGCTTTAGGTCCTGGTGCGTTACAAAGCTTATTTGCCGCCATCTTATTGGGTAGTGCCATGGTTGCTTTATTTACCACTGCGATTATCCCTGCGGTATTCAAACCAATCTATCAATTATTTAGTGGTTTAACTCAGACCTTAAGTTTTGAATGGTTACCAAAACGTAAGGCAAAAGTGAAAGCTGAAGAAACCACCCGAAGTACCGAACCACAAGAAGCAACTTACATCGGCATTAACGACTAAAATAACTTCTTATAAAACCCTATCATTGATAGGGTTTTTTAATGAATTTGATATAATGAAGGACAATGAGTTTAAATAAAAAAACTTCCACATTTCATACCTTTGGAGACGTTGCAGAAAAATATTTTGCTTACATCAGCAATCCTGAAGATCGGGCGCTGATTGAACGGGCCTATAAATTCGCCGATGAAAAGCACACAGGTATTTTAAGAAAAAGTGGTGAACCCTATATTCACCACTTAATTGAAGTCGCTTATATCTTAGCATCACTCCAAGGCGGACCTCACACCATTGCTGCTGGTTTTTTACATGATGTGGTCGAAGATACGTCGGTTACAGTTGATGATTTAAAAACGATTTTCAATGAGGACATCGCCTCCCTAGTTGAATCCCTGACCAATATTCAAAGACTTAAACTCTCGCATCGAAAGCCAGAAGATTTTGCAGCAGAAGACCATCGAAAAATCTTTTTAGGTATGGCAAGAGACATTCGTGTGATCATCATCAAACTTGCCGACCGCCTTCATAATATGCGCACCCTTCAAGCTTTATCTCCAACACGGCAAAAGGTTCTTGCCAAAGAATCGTTAGAAGTGTTTGCTCCAATTGCGCACCGTTTAGGGATGTTTGAAATCAAAACAGAACTCGAAGATTTATCCATTCAATATTTAGAGCCTGAAAAATTCCAAATGGTCGTTGATCAGATGGATAAGCGCACGAAGAATCGAGAAAAATCCCTCGATGAAGTTAAAAAGAAAATCGCCGATATGTTGTTGCAATATAAACTCAATTTTTCGATTGAATCACGCGTCAAAGGTATTTATTCAATTTATCGAAAAGTATTCATTCAACAACATAATTTTGATGAGGTTTATGATATTCTAGCAATCCGTTTGATCACCGATACCGTGGCCCATTGTTATGAAATACTTGGTTATATTCATGCGATGTTTACGCCTTTATCGAATCGCTTTAAGGATTACATCGCTGCCCCAAAACCCAACCTATATCAATCGATTCATACCACGATCATTGCCAAAGATGGACAAGTCTTTGAGGTGCAAATTCGCACCAAAGAAATGAATGAACTTGCTGAAACAGGCGTTGCAGCACATTGGCGATACAAAGAAGGTACGAATTACAGTCCTCAAAAAGAACAAAAAGAAATTGAAGAAAAATTATTTTGGTTTCGCGATTTAATTACGCTTGCTGATAAAGAAGGCGATGCAAAAGAAGTGATGGAAAATCTTCAAAAAGATATTTTTGAAGCGCAAGTATATGTTTTTACCCCCAAAGGGAAATTGGTTGAATTACCCAATGGATCGACGCCTTTGGATTTTGCTTACCGTGTTCATACCGGTGTAGGTCATGCCGCGGTTGGTGCCATTGTCAATGGATCCTTGGTGCCACTTAATACGATTTTGAAAACAGGTGACGTGATTGAAATTCGGACCTCCAATAGTTCACCTGGTCCTAACGAAGGTTGGTTAAAAATTGCGCATACTGCCACCGCTAAAAATCATATTCGTAAATTCTTACAAAAGAAAAATAACGATATGCTTCGCGAAGAAAAAATTGTCAAAGGCAAACAAAACTGCATTGATGCATTTCGTGAACATGGCATTGGTGAAAAAGAAATGCTTACACTAGTCAATCAGCCCAAGGTATTAGAAAAGTTTGACATGCCAACCCTTGATGATTTGTTCATCGGCATGAACAATCGTAATCCTGCTCCTGCCGCGATAATTGAATTTTTAAACATCAAGAAAAAGCCCATGTTTAAATTGGGTAAAAAACCACTTCATCTCAATCAATCAGCAGTCCTTGTTCCTTCTGCAGGTAAAGTTGCCATTACTTTAGGCAGTTGCTGTACCCCCATTCCCGGTGATGACATTGTTGGATTCATTACCAAAGGTAAAGGCATCACCGTTCACCGAATTCATTGTCCAAACATAAGTCAAAGCAAAAATCGCTTAACCGAGGTGATCTGGAACGATCAACTTGAAACAAGCCTTCATCCCGTGGATATCCGTCTAGAAAGTAATGACCGTCAAAATTTGATTGTTGATATTATGGGCGTATTTTCTCAATTAAAAGTATCCGTGACCAATCTTAATGCGATGTTACACCCCATCACCCAAACCACCACGGTCCATTTAACCATTCTTGTGACAGATGCTAAGCGACTTAACGATATTTTTAATGTATTATTAAACATAGCAGGTGTCTATGAAATTCACCGCGTAACCCATTAGAAAAGAGGATTTATGGACATTAAATTACCCAAAGGTACCAAGGATATTTTATTAGCCGAAGCTGAAGCTTATGAACAAGTTGAAAGTGCATTAATCAATGTTGCAAAGTTATTTAGCTATGCTGCGATTCGTACACCTATTTTTGAACATACTGAACTTTTTACCCGTTCGGTTGGAGATAGTTCCGACATCGTGCGAAAAGAAATGTATACCTTCACAGATAAAGGCGATCGCTCTTTATCTTTAAGACCGGAAATGACAGCCGGAGTGATTCGCTCAGTTGTGGAAAATAAACTTGATGTTACCGCTGACCTGCCTTTAAAGCTATATTATGTTGGTCCCGCTTTTCGCTACGAAAGACCCCAACTTGGTCGCTTTCGTCAATTCCACCAATTTGGTGTTGAAAATATCGGCATCACTTCACCTCTTTCGGTAGCTGAAACGATTTCACTTGGTGTTACGGCCTTTACGGTGATGGGTTTTAAACAAGTCACAGTTAAACTTAATTCATTAGGTGATGCCGCAACCCGAGACGCATATAGAACTGCACTCAAAGCCTTTTATGAACCCCATCTTCCTTCGGTTTGTCCTGACTGCCAACAACGATTTCAAACCAACCCATTAAGGATGTTGGATTGCAAAGTTCCTGCAGACCAATTGTTAGCCAAAAAAGCTCCCAATATTACGACCTTTCTATCCAAAGAATCACAAGCGTATTACGCTGAAGTAAAACATGCATTAAAAGAATTAAGTGTTGTCTTTACCGAAGATCCTCAGCTCGTTCGAGGGTTGGACTATTATGCCGATTGTGTCTTTGAATTTCATATGCTTTCCGATAAAGGTCTTGATTATGGTGCCTTAGGCGCAGGTGGTCAATATAACAATTTAGTGAAGGAATTAGGTGGACAACCACTAAAATCCGTTGGTTTTGCATTTGGTCTAGAAAGACTAATGGCGGTTCTTTCTGATAGTGGTCGTCTTGATAATGTCAAACCATTTACAGATATCTATATTATTTCCATGATGCCTGAAACTGATCTTTATGCATTAAAACTCTCACACAATTTCCGTCATACGAATTTCAAGACTGAATTAAACCTTGAACACAAATCCATGAAAGCTTCTATCAAAGCAGCACTTAAAAAAGACGCGATTTACGCCGTGATTATTGGTGATCAAGAAATGAAAGCAAATCAAGTAACAATTAAAAATTTACAAACCCAAGAACAACAACTGGTCCCTGTCAATGAAGTCGTTCATCTCATGCAACATTTAACCAATCAACCAGGACATCATCACCATGAGGAATCAGAAGATCATGATGATCATGGTCATAAGGAGAAATAAATATGCTTTATCGTAGTCACGTGAATGGAAGCCTTCGTCTTAAAGATGTGGGGCAATCCGTTACATTAATCGGATGGGTCCAACGTAAACGTAATTTAGGTTCGTTATTGTTCATTGATTTAAGGGATCGCTCCGGCATCGTTCAATTGATGATCAAAGATCCTACAAAAGTTCCAGACATCAAAAACGAATACTTGATTCAAATTCAAGGTGTGATTAGCAAAAAAGCTGTTGCCAATCCTAGCTTAGCAACAGGAGAAATTGAAGTCGAAGTTTCCAATTTGAAAGTGATTAACGAATCTGAAGTCTTGCCGTTAATTGTCGATGACGTCACAGATGCTGGTGAAGATATTCGTTTGCAATATCGTTACTTGGATTTACGGCGAAAACCGATGCAAGATATCCTGATCACGCGCAGCAAAATCTTGACCGCATTTCATGCTTTCTTTGCAAAGCATGACTTCACCAATATTGAAACCCCCTTATTAACCCTATCCACACCTGGTGGTGCACGAGACTTTTTAGTGCCTTCAAGATTAACACCTGGATCTTTTTATGCTTTACCCCAATCACCTCAAATCTATAAACAATTATTGATGATTGGTGGCCTCGAACGATATTACCAAATTGCCCGTTGTTTTCGGGATGAAGACTTACGAGCAGACCGCCAACCCGATTTTACCCAAATTGACGTTGAAGCTTCATTCTTAAGCCAAGATGAATTGTTAAACTTGATGGAGGCAGCACTTCGTGAGGTCTTTCAATCGGTGAAAGGACTTTCATTGCCACAACCTTTTCCTCGCCTCAGTTATGAAAAGGCGATGGCACTTTATGGTACGGATAAACCTGATTTACGTTTTGATCTTCCATTATCAAGCGTGCCAACAATCATAAAAAACGCATATGAAAAAGCAGGCTTTGAATCTTCAAACATCAAAGGATTAAAATTAGCGAATGCCGCTGGTATTATCTCGAGAAAAATCCTTGATGAATGGACGACATTTGTTAAACCATTTGGCATTAAAGGTCTGGTCATGTTTAAACACGACCAAGGTCAATTACAAAGTTCTTTCTTAAAGTTTGTTGCACCAGAATCGGTCGAAGAACTGACACGATTGTTGGATTTAAAACCCGGGGATGTTTATCTTATTGCCTCGCATGCAGACCTCACGGTCCTCAATACGGCGATGGGGATTCTTAGAACAAGAGGAGCAAAATTGTTAAACCTCGTGGATGAAAAGAAAGTTGCCATTGCTTGGGTCACGGATTTCCCATTGTTTGACACCAATGATGAAGGTCAATTAGTCGCCGCGCATCACCCCTTCACACGTCCGCAAGATATCCATTTACCGCTATTACAATCCCAACCAAAGAAGGTCCTTGCCCAGGCTTATGACTTAGTCATCAATGGTTATGAAGCAGGTGGCGGCTCGATGAGAATTTATGATAAGGCTATTCAAAAACAAATCTTCTCATTATTGGGCATGAGTGAAGAAGCGATTCAAAAGAAATTTGGATGGTTTATTCAAGCCTTTAATTATGGAACCCCACCCCATGGTGGCATTGCCTTTGGACTTGATCGATTAACGATGATCATGGCAGGCACTGATAACATTAAAGACGTGATCGCTTTCCCGAAGAATTTAAAAATGGTCGGTTTACTTGAAGGCACACCGAACACGGTTGAAACCAAACAACTTGATGAATTATCCATTCAATTGAAGGAGAAAAAATGAGTATTGAACAACTAACGATTAGTGCTTTACGTGCCCTCGCAATTGATGCGACCAATGCGGCCAAAAGTGGCCACCCAGGTATGCCAATTGGATCGGCTCCTGCGGTTTACACTTTATTTAGTAAACACCTGGTTAGTGACCCAAAAAATCCGGATTGGATTAATCGCGATCGTTTTGTTTTATCTGCGGGTCATGCCAGTATGCTTCTTTATGGTATCTTGCATTTAGCAGGCTATGATTTACCAATTGAACAATTAAAATTATTTCGCCAACTCGGCAGTAAAACTCCGGGTCACCCTGAAGTTCATTTGACGCCAGGGGTAGACGCCACCACCGGTCCTTTAGGACAAGGGATAGGGCAAGCCGTTGGATTTGCGCTTGCAGAACGCACATTACGAGCGATGTATGCGCAAGATGGATTGATAGATCACTACACCTATGTCTTAAGTGGTGATGGTTGTTTACAAGAAGGTATTTCTCAAGAAGCAATTTCTTTTGCCGGTCATCAACAACTGAATAAATTAATTTTAATTTATGATGCGAACCAAGTCACATTAGACGGTCCTTTAGCAATGTCCTTTTCAGAAGATGTAAAAAAACGATTCATCGCATCAGGTTGGCAAGTAATCGTGGTTGAGGATGGAAACGATATCATCGCCCTTGATAAAGCCATTCGTAAAGCAAAACGCAGTCAAACAAAACCGACGATGATTATGATGAAGACGGTGATTGGTCAAGGTTCAAAAAATCAAGGCACCTATAAAGTTCATGGTAATCCATTAGGGATTGAAGATGGTGTGGCAGCTAAACAAAGCTATGGATGGTCCCACCCAGACTTTTTTGTGCCACAAGAAGTCTATGATCATTTACAAGCATCATTTGGAAAACGTGGAAAGAATAAATATAAGAAATGGATGCGCCAATGGCATTCGATTGAACAAACCAAACCAGAAATTGCGAAAGCATTTAAACAAGGCGATACATTAAAGTTTGTTCAGCATTTACCTTCAACCATCATGAGTTTTCCCGTGGGTTATAAAGATGCAACGCGTAATTCTTCATTACAAGTGTTGAATGCATTGTCTGCGCACTTATCAATGTTAGTGGGAGGAAGTGCAGACGTCGCTAAATCCGTGATGACCACACTAGCGAATGCAACCGATATGACGGCAACGAATCCTGCTGGTAAAAACATCAATTTCGGAATTCGAGAATTTGCCATGGCTTCGATTCAAAACGGGATGATGTTACACCGAGGGCTTCGTGTGTATACCGGAACCTTCCTTGCATTTGCCGACTATATGAAACCCGCCATTCGCTTAGCGGCTCTTAGTCATATTCCTTCTATCTTTGTTTTTTCACATGACTCTGTTGCCCTTGGCGAAGATGGTCCTACGCATCAACCGATTGATCAACTTGCAATGTTAAGAGCGATTCCCAATCTCAATGTCATTCGCCCTGCCGATGCCAATGAAACCTTAGCAGCGTGGTTACAAGCGATAGCAGAAACCTCCCGTCCTACGGCTATTATCCTTACTAGACAAGGTGTGCCTTTGCTTACGGGGTCGTCTTTAGAAAAAACCAAGCAAGGCGCTTATGAGATTGCTGGAAGTTCGAATCCTACTCAGTGGACCATCGTTGCAACGGGTTCCGAAGTATCCTTGGCAATCGATACGCAAAAACGTTTATTGAACGAAAAAATCGATGTCCGTGTTGTTTCGATGCCTTCCATGAATCAATTTTTAGCTTTACCAGTATCTGAACAAAAAACCATTCTTCCTAATCGAGATAAAACCATTACCCTTGAAGCTTTATCGACCTTTGGTTGGCATCGAATTGGTCAATTTAATCTTGGTATCGATACTTATGGTCAATCGGCACCTGGACCTGTGGTGATGGCTTACTATGGTCTAACCCCAGAACTTTTAAGCAAAAAAATTGCTTCTATCATCCTGGGTAAAAACTAACGTGTTAAAATAAAAATATGGCACAATACGTTCACATTAATAACTACTCTAAACTTGGTGATTTAAATTTGTCTTATCAAGTTTTTTATCAAATTGCCGAATATGCAACCAATAAAGTCAGAGGCGCGAAAGTGTCCTCAAAGACATCAAGGTTTAATATTTTTAAACCGATCTCCGTCAATATTAAAAAAGGATTGGTGACGGTCGCAGTAACGGTATCTTTAAACAAAAATGCCAATATCAATGCGGTGTGTTTAGCAATCCAAGAAGAAATTGCTTCCTCCTTATCTGCCTTTACGGAAATGGTGCCATTTCGCATCGATGTCAAAGTCGCTAATTTAGAACAATTATCGTAAGGTTGCACTATTTAAAACCTCGCTATGCTACAATATTTTTCGTATGAATAAACCCTTAACTCGCAATCAAACGCATGAAGTAGCGATGACCCTTATTTATAATGCTTTGACATTGGCGAAAATCGATTTATCGGTTGATTTAGAAAAATTAATGGTCGATCTATTAGAAGAGCCTTATGACCATATCGATCTGTACATTAAAGAAGTTGTGTTCATGGCCATTAAGCACCAAACCACCATTATCAATTTGATTAATCCTCATTTGGTGAAGTGGACCTTTGATCGTTTAAATATGCTAACCCAGGCTATTTTTTTATTAGCTGTTTCCCATTACCAATATGTCAAAGATGTTGATAAAAAAGTCGTAATTGATAATGCCATTAAGCTAGCAAAGAAATTCGTCGATGAAAAAGATTATGCCTTTATCAACGCTATCCTTGATAAGGTATTATGAATCTATGGAACCACGATCGTACCTCACGATTAAAGAAATTAATACTGCTATTAAAACCCACATTGAGGGTGAGGTTACGTTTCGCCAAGTCATTTTAAAAGGTGAAGTGAGTAATTTTCGCCAATACCCTAAAGCTTTGTATTTTTCTTTGAAAGACCAAGAAGCAAAGATAAGTGCGGTCTTTTTCTTATACGGTGCCTATCCAAAATACTTACCAAAAGATGGTGATGAAGTCTTGGTGACTGGCGCGATTTCCGTGTATGTAAAAGATGGTAGTTATCAAATCAACGCGAAACAAATTGAGTTATTCGGATTAGGTGATCAATTATTGGCTTTACAGAAGTTAAAAGAAAAGTTACTTAAAGAAGGTTTGTTTGATGCCAGTAAAAAACGCGCCTTGCCAAAGTATCCATCGGTAGTTGGCATCATTGCCGGAAGAGATTCAGCAGCATTAAAAGACTTAACGACGAACTTGCATCGTCGCTATCCACTAGCCCAACTCATCTTTTTCCCATCTTTGGTTCAAGGTTTATTAGCCCCAAAAGACCTGATTAGAGCTTTAAACCTAGCCTATCAAACCCCATTAGATGTGCTCATTATTGCCAGGGGTGGTGGAGCAGAAGAAGATCTTTCGGCGTTTAATGATGAATCTTTGGTTCGTAAGGTTGCCTTATCTCCAACACCAACGATTGCGGCAATTGGCCATGAAATCAATTTATCATTGGTAGATTTAGTCGCAGATAAACGCGTTTCAACACCGACGGGTGCCGCTGAACTTGCTGTACCCAATCAACAAGATATTTATCAAGACTTACATACAAGTTTGGAACGAGCTCAACAAGCAATGCATACGCGTATCGAATTATTAAAGAAGCAACTTCACGCCTTTCAAGAAAGACCGGTCCTTGTTACACCACTAGCGATGTATACCTTACAAAAAGAAAACCTTAAGAATTATCAAAATCGGTTACAACAAGCGATCAAGACTTTGCTACAAAGTCAGCAAGCAAAAGCCAATCAATTCCGTGCAAGTTTAAATGCCCTATCACCCTATGCAGTTATCGATCGTGGGTATGCTTTAACAACCTTGGCAAATGGAGATGTTGTTCACTCACTTAAAGAAGTAAAAGTTGGCGACCTCATTACCACCCAATTGAAAGACGGAACCTTCACCAGTGAAGTGAAGAAG